>CAZACO010000367.1:0-4904 GCA_964483185.1 uncultured Desulfobacteraceae bacterium | reverse complement strand
TTTCACTGGTTTGAGCCATGAAACTGATGGTTATGGATGGGCAGGGCGGGGGCATTGGGGCAACCATCATCAAGGGTTTAAGGCAATCCATCGGTGTTGATCTGGAGATATTGGCTCTCGGGACCAATTCCATTGCAACGTCGAGGATGATGAAGGCCGGGGCCAACAGGGGCGGTACGGGGGAGAATGCTATTGTTTGTACCAGCCGGATCGCGGACGTGATCATCGGGCCGCTCGGTATCTTGATGACCGATTCAATGATGGGTGAGATGACGGTTGAAATGGCTTCCGCAGTGAGTTCAAGCAAGGCCATAAAGATCCTGATCCCGCTTACGCAGGAGAAAGTCCGGGTTGTGGGGGTTTCGGGCGAGCCCTTGCCCCATCTGGTGAACCAGGTTATTGAAATGGTAAAGGAGATGATCTGAAAATGTGTGAATCAACGGCCTATATCTTGAGGGACGGCAAGGAGGAGATCTTTTTTGAGGATATAGAATCCTTAGAGAACCATGGCGATGAGGTAAAGATGGTCAGCATATTCGGAGAGGAAAAGACCATCCGTGGCAAACTCAAACGGTTTTCTCTTGTAGACCACAAGATCATTCTGGAGCCTCAATAGCCGCTAATTGAACCTCTCGGAAATCATACAGCTTACTGAATTCACAAGGGATTATGGAGGTTCGGTCCTCTTGCCGGAACCGATTGTTTTTACCCCCTGAAACCGTTTCCTGTTTCACCGGGGCCAACGTTCCACTATTCCACTATTCCGATTGGGGAGCGACGTTCTAATTTTTTGAGGAGGTGTTGAGATGACAAGATCATTTGCTGACAAAATTACGTGGCTTGGGCATGACGGGTTCCGCATTGACGCGGGGAAGACCCTTTATTTTGACCCGTATCAGATTCAGGGTGGACCTTTAGCCGATGTAATCCTTATTTCGCATGAGCATTTTGACCATTGTTCTCCTGAGGATATCGCCAAAATTCAGGGACCTGAGACGATTATTGTCACCGAAAAGGACTCCGCAAAAAAGCTCACAGGGGATGTGAGGGTGATGAAACCGGGAGATGTCCTTGATCTGGCAGACGTGAAAATCGAGGCGGTTCCCTCTTACAACACAGATAAAGATTTTCATCCGAAAAAGAATGGTTGGCTGGGATTTATTGTGGAGATCGAGGGTATCAGAGTATACCACGCAGGCGATGCCGATTTTATTCCGGAGATGAAGGACCTTGAGGTAGACATCGCGTTTCTTCCGGTATCAGGGACCTATGTCATGACCGCTGACCAGGCTGTAAAGGCCGCCCTTGCCATCAAGCCCAAACTCGCTATCCCGATGCATTACGGGGCAATTGTGGGCGATGCACGGGACGCGGCCAATTTTGAGAAGGCCCTTGAAGGGAAGGTGGATGTCCGGATCCTTGAGAAGGGGTAGCGGCAAAAAGGCAGGGTTGCGAATGGGTCAGCTCTTGTTGGCCGCAGAGATACAGACCCTGTAGAGAATGAACAGCGACTTGACCATCTGGACCACCTCATATTGTGGCAGATAGCTCATGCAGACACTGCGGTGCACAGGCTTTTGGACATCAGATGGTGCATTCTCGGCCATACTGCACAATCGAGGATCTTCTCCCCTTTTAGGGTGAGCAGTCGGACAGATATGCGCCACTGCCCGCGGATGTGAGCGGCGTCAAGGTTGAACCCTCTCCCGATGATAAGGGGGAGGGTTTTTTTAGCGGCAGGGATAAGGGATGAGAAGGCATTTCTGTATTCATGACCGGAGGAGATACGGATGAACCATGCCCTCGAAAAGGATGACTACTGTTTTGCCTGCGGGGCAGGGAACCCTTACGGGCTCCATCTCAGCGTCCTGCAGGACGGATCAAAGGGTGTCAAGACGGAATTTATTGCTGCCAGAAGGTACTGCGGGTGGTCCCGATACCTCCATGGCGGTGTGATCAGCCTCATCTTTGACGAACTGCTCGGCTGGCTGTCTTTCAATCTGGGCTACAATGCGGTCACGGCCAGACTGGAAGTCAGATACCGTCGACCGGTGCCGCTGGGGTCCAAGGTAATTCTGAAAGGAGCGTTGGAACGGAAGGTCAGGGGACTCCTTGATATCAGGACGACCGCCGGCCTGGAGGATGGATCCGTGATGGCAATCGGAAAGGGTCGAATGATGATCCTTGGAAAACGGTCGAAGCATTCCGGATAAGTGAGGTGTCGGCCCGGTTGGAAAGAGGATGTGTGAATATAGAACGCTGAGCGATAAAGAATGGAGAACATCATGCCAGAAAAGGCACGGCTCCTCGAAAAGCTGAAAGAGGCCCATTTCAATGTCCCTGATTTCATTCATGTGCCGGCTTCGGACTTCAGAAAAGAGAACTTCGGACCCTTGGAGTCTTTTCTTGCGAGACACCGTGAATGCTTCAAGGTCATCGCGAGAAGCGGACATCCCCTGGAAGAGCTGTTTAAGGGAGGGACCTTTGAGTCCCTGGAGACCTATGCCGATATGGCCGGGATTGAGTATGCCAGGAAGCGCATCATAAGTTCTGCTCGTACCCGGAGTGGTCTTTCCATTCTGAGACAACAGAGGTTCAATAACGCCCCCGAGATCGATCTTGAGGAAATGGGCGTCATTGTCATGCCATTTATTGACGGTACCAGCGTCATGGCAAAGATGGTGGGCGACCACTGGGAATTCGGCTACAGCCGTGACCGCATATATAAGGTGCAAAGCGACCCTTATATTACCAAGACGCCACACGACACGAGATTACTCGACATATCGCGTTCCATTCAAGAGCTTCTGGGGTTCAGATGTGAAATAGAGTATATCATCTCTGCTGAAGGAGAGATATTTGTTGTCCAGGCGAAGGACATCTCAAAAATTGAAATCCTGGAAATCGAGGAAAGCAGGAGAACCGTCAAACTGGATGGTATTCGAAGAATAAGAAAGCGCAGAAACTATCGTGAACGCCCGGTCTTTGTAATGGACAACCGGGCCTTTTACATAGACGTCATCAGCAAATGTGAGGAGGTGGTCCTCTCACGCGAAGACGATAAGGCGGGGATAGAGGATGTCATTGAAACCATAACCGCATATGAAGCCGCGTTGGAGGCCTTTTCCCTGCAGCATGAACGGTTTGCCATTCTTGGGCTGCATGTGCGACCGCCTTCAGACCTGTCTCAGATAGCCAATCACTATTTAGACGAAACGCCGGAGTTGCAGAAAGCGCTTTCCAAGGCCCTCAATGAGAATATGTATAAGATCGATTACTTCCTCTCAGAGGCCGATACGCTCGTTGTGGAGGACAAGATCGGCATCAACCTGTGCAGCCATGATGCCTACGGCATCGATACGGTGAGATTTCCGATGTGGGTCGTGTACTGGAACGTGGAGAGACACGAGCAGGTTGTCAGGGAATTCGGCAGTCTCGGTTTCAAGACCGGGGATACCATCGGGATCGACGTGGGTTATGAAGAGAGGCCAAGGCTTTTTCGTCTGTAATTCCGGTCAGTTACAGTCCATGGCGAGGGCTTCCAGCCGGATCTGAAGGGAAAGCCCTCGAAAAGGACCCTATGACTCCAGAAAATTGAGGATCGCCTGATCCCTGACGTCATTGGGCTGAAACACGATCATGTAGTGATTCACCCCCTGGACGGTCACGGCCATGGCCTCTGGAATCTCGCCGAGCATCCTCTCCACCACCTCTTCTGGAAGGAGGATGTCATCCTCTGCCAACAACCCCTCTGTGGCGCGGAGGATCAGGGTCTGGCAGCCGATCTTTGGATAGTATTCTGACACGTCCACCTTTCCCAGGTTTTGTGCTTCCTCCTGGATATGTTCCGGTCTCACCCGTGATCGGACGCCCCCGTTGACGTCTTCCGCCTCGTATCGGAAATAGGTCTCAAAGGCCGGTGACCAGGGGTGAAGAAACGGGGCCTCTTTCATGACCTCCAGATAGGCCTCAAAGGAAGGAAAGACCTTTCCTAAACGGTCTAGCGAGGGCTTGATCCCCGCGAAAACCTTGCCCATCTGTTCCGCCGAAAGCTTGCCTCCGCCGTCCACCAGGACGATACGGTCCACCCGATCAGGGAATGTGGCGCCAAAGACCAAAGAGATGAAGGCCCCCAGGGAGTGGCCCATGATCACGACCCTGTCGATGCCCAAGTCGTCTAAGACCGCTCGAATGTCTCTTATGTGGTGCGCAATAGAGTATCCGGTGGCCGGTTTTCCAGACAATCCCCGACCCCTTAGATCCATTGCCAGGACCCTGTGCGCAGGGGAGAGGGCTTTGGCCATTACATCCCAGCAACGGCAGTTGGCCGTAATGCCGTGAACACACAAAATGGTCTTACCCTCCCCTTCCCATTCAGCCAACTGGATGTCAACGCCGTCTCCTGATCCCTTTTTCATGATCGGTTCGTTCATCTAAATTCTCCTTTCAAGTCCAAAATCTTCCATAAAGATGACGCTTATTCGGTAATGGGTTCCGATAACACGATTCAGCTATTTACTCCAAGGTCGGGATCTTGGCCGCGCTGCACCCAGAATCGAGGAACCAGCATCCAGGCTCACGTAATAAGGGCCGACCATCCGTGCCAACCTCTTCCTACCCCTTCTGTGCCTTGCGTGTCTTACGCCGGTCGGCGGTTTCTCGGATCGTCCCGATGACGCCCTTGGGGAAAAAAATGATCACCAAGATGAAAAGTACGCCCAGGAAGAGGTACCAACGTTCCATGACATTATGTAAAAACACGGCACTGGGAAACAAATCCTTTGCCAGATGCTGAAGGTCAGGCAGGAAGGTCTCGGTAATCAGATAAAAGGCCGCGCCTACGATGCCCCCGTACAGGGTTCCCATACCACCTATGATGCACATCAGGAGGACGGCAAGCATTA
>CAZACO010000366.1:0-4934 GCA_964483185.1 uncultured Desulfobacteraceae bacterium | reverse complement strand
GCCGCTGCTGAATCTGTAACTTCTGTTGGTAATTCTCCTTTGCAAGATCTGTAATGCTTTTGTAAACGCCGCCCCAGAGATAGGTCATGACCTGCTTAATGGCATCATACTGGTAGTCACGCGATCCGACCAGCTCCCGGACATACTCCTCGATCTCTGAAAAAGTGAACTTGCTGTAATTGCACCTCCTAATATTGATATCCAGGGTGTGATCAGACAGGTTCAATCTTTTGATGGCTTTTTGTCTCTTTGCCTTCTTTGCCATTCTATTTTGGGCTCTTTAACATTGCTGTCATCTCTTTTACGAATATTTCACTTTCATCAACGATCTCAATGACCTGTTCAGGGTCAAATGCTACCAATGGTCGGTAATCCGCCTTGTGTCGATTATCAAAAAGCCAATCATAGTGTTTTCCCCATGATCTGTCGATTTTACCGGTTCTAATAAAATCCCTGTGGAGCATGGATCGGACTTCTTTATGTTTTTTGAACGTCTTTCCCTCATTTAAAAGCACCGAAGAGAAGACGTGAAAGCAGGCAAAGTACGCGTCTCGAACTGCATTCTGGTACCTGCGCGATTCAAGGTTGTCCCGTGCTGATGCAAGGTCTTCCCTGGCCTTTTCCACCCAGTAGTCGATAATGATTTGTTGGCTCATGACACGACAGCCCCATCTCGTGAAATTTCCTGGTAAACAGGAAACTCCGTGAATATACCTTTCTCCCACTCGTCAGCGTAAGTGAACAGTGGGCTGAAGATAACATCATATTCCATGCCGATATCGAACAGGGCACCAACGATGGCCTTTTCCTCTTTCCAATGCAACGATCGGGAAGCGATCACAAGCAGATCGATATCTGAATGCTCGTCATAGTCCCCGCGGGCCTTCGACCCAAACAGAATGACTTTAGTTATGGGAAATTTACTTTTCAGCATTCTAATGGCTTCCCTGATGGCATCGCGTTCATTTTTCTTCAATGAAGTACTTTCAAATGATTTCATGATAATTCCTTTCAAAAAACGAACTAACCTTCTAACTTCAGCCTTCCACCCTATAAACCTTCCTCTCATTCCCATGCTTATCAATGGCAATAACCGCGACACTATCGGTCAAACCGGCCACATTGATCTCGCCATCTTCACCAATGTCCTTGGCAAATACGGCTCTGTCCATATCAAAAATCTCGCCGTCATAATCAACATCCACCAGGAGCATGGCAAGTCCGTCCAGTTCTTTCAAACGCTTTCCCTGCTTATCCAGAATTTTTGTCTCAAAACGATGGACGTCATCACCGGCGCTGTTTTTCATAACAATATCGCCCAGCAGGGCGCAGTTCTCCGGTGTGATGATATAGTAGTTGCCTTTGAGTTTGCCCCCGGACTGCAAAAAGATCCCCTTGCGATAGTCCTGATCGATCCTGATATTCTTCAAATACTCGTCTTCCCACACGGGATAGACTTCCACCGGATCGCCGTCCTTCATGAACACATATGATTGTTCATGATTATCCTGTAATGCTGGCCAGTGCCTCATCCAACCGAGCGATGACATCTTCAGGTTTTCGGGCAATGGCGTATTGCCAGTGCCCGAAAGTTCCGTCCACGTTTACTGCTTTAATCCAGCGTTCGGCTGCGGCCTTCTTTACATCTTCGAGTTGATCAAACCCCTTCGTCTCAAGGATAAGCTGATAAGGCGTGTCTTTTTCTGCATTCAGGCGGATGATAAAATCGGGCACATAGTCATGGGGCTCACCGTTATGAAAATACGGGATGGCGAAGCCAAGCCCCGAGTTTTTAACAAATGCTCCGGTTCCGCGATGCGTGTCGATGTAATAGGTCGCGGATTGTTCCCACCGCTTTGTATCGGCAACCGCATAGTTGAGATGGCAGCGCTCCACCTCCCGCACGTCACGGCTGGTCCAGAAATCCACTTCGTCGGTGGAACCCGGTTTACGGTGTCTTTCGTATTTAGGAACCTCCGGGGCCTCGCCTTGAGAAGTGTCAGGACGGATTGCTTGAACCAAGCGTTCGATCACCCAGCCGTAATAGGGTGACAGGAAAACATCCATCAGATCTGCCGGTGGTCGGACCGTCACCTTTTCGTTAAGATATCGATCCACAATCCTCATAAGCTGGGGAAACAGGGCGTGTGCGGGCAGTTCACAGTTTTCCTGTGAAGTATAGTCACGGGCAAGCGTTGTAGCCAGTTCAAATATAAGCTCCTGCCTGCGGCGATGGGAACGAAACGGATTAAGGGTTACATCTTCAAGTTTACCCGGCCCCATCAGGGATGGCCTTCCGGAATTGTTTGGAATGGCCGCCTTCATCTGAACCTCGGGCGGGATGTTTATCGGATCCAACGGAACGGTTGCCTCAGCATCCCAATCAATGGACACACGGTTGCGAATTGCCTGGGTATAGCCCTCAACACGAGGAAAAACAACCCGGAAATTTTCCTTTTTAGGGATTGCGTGTACGTGATGCCGTTTCTCACGCGGGCCTTTGGCCCCGCCGGCATTAGCCTTAAACGGGATAACTTCAAACGGCACACCGAATACCTTGGCAACTTCTTCGGAAAGTTTTCCTGTCTTCGGATCAGGCACGTAATTTGTTCGCCTGAGTCCACGTCCAACCACCTGTTCACAGAGCAGTTGTGACATAAACGGTCTCAACCCGATTATATGAGTAACCGTGCTGCAGTCCCACCCTTCTGTCAACATCCCAACGCTGACAATGCAGCGAACATCACGGCCAGGCGGGTGTAATGGCCTTTCCATCTTCTCAGCAAGGGCTTCAAATCCCTCAGGGTAAATAGGTCTGCCCTGCCGGTCTGCCGGCCAACCGGTCTTGCCGATTGTATCAAGAGTCATGCGCATCCATCGTAACTCGTCCGACTTTGCTCCGCCCGTATCCGTTTCCTGGATAACCTTTGTATCCACTCGGATCGTGTTGATTTCGTCGTTCGTATTTCTAAATCCAGGCAGGTGGGCAGGCGGAATGCCGGCAGGCCGCTCGTCAATAGCAAGCCAGTCGTAAACGACCTTGGCGATCTTCGTGTTTTTACACACCATGATGAACACCGGAGGTCTCGGGTCATCCTGGTTTTGCTCCCACTCCACTCGGATCTGTTCCCAAAGGCCGCCAAGCATGGCTATAGGGTGGTTCGCCCACTTCAAAATCGCTTCCGGCTTTGGACTTCCCTTTCGCCCGCCCCGCTCAGCGGCCGTTAGCTTCGGGATAATCCACTGCCAGATATTAAAGTAGCCCGGTATTTCATCCCCGCTCGTATCACGAACCGCAAGCTGCGGTATTTTTGTAAGACCGGATTCAATGGCATCTGTCAGGCCAAACTCACTTACCACCCACGGAAATGGGCGATTTGCATCTTTTCCGGTCTTTGCAAGAAAAAAGGGGGTTGCAGAAAGATCCACACAGAAATTGATTCCCCGCAAACGGTGGATACGATCCAGCCCTTCAACCCATACGGTTGCTTCCCGGACAAACTCATCTTCTGCCTGCAAATCATCAGGGTCCTCATAGCCCTCTTCTTCTGTTTCTTCCTGCCTGATCCGGTAAGCATGATGAGCCTCATCGTTCATTACCAGGATATTCTTTTTGCCTCCGATCTCCCTGCCCAGCACACGTTCCACCCACCTGGTATCACTCTCCACGTATCGGAACGACTCGACCCTTACTTTTTTGAGATTGCCTTGCTTATCCCGCTCTTCGCCCATTACCTTTAAAAGACCAAGGTCAATCTGCCGTCTGAGGTCAGCTTCGGTCAGATAGCGGATGCCGCGTGCAGTCGTTGTTTTAGGACCTATGGTAATGGTCTCGGTAGTCCTCAGCGGAACGCCGATCTTGCTCACTCTGGCCGGAACACCTCCGACCTGGATTGTCCGCCGCTCAAAGATATGCCAGTTCGTCACCAGCACACGACCCTGATTGAGAGTCGGCATGAGATGCGGTGGCACAAGGTCCCGGGTGAGGTAAACGCTTGCCTCACCTTCGGCAGGGTCCAGTTCCCGCAATCGGTTCTTGATGGTCACATTCGGGCAGACCACAAGCACGGTATCGCTAAAACGCCCATCACCCCGGTTGTTGACCTTGTTCAGGATTGACCAGGCCGCCAGCATCGCCATTACCATAGTTTTACCGCTGCCCGTGGCCATCTTGGTCGCATACCGCCTGAATGCTGTCACGCCATCGGTCATTTGCAAAGGTGTCGGTTCGTCCACAGGGACATTGATCCCTTGCCTCAAGTCCTGCCTGGCCTCGGTCAAAAATATATTAGTTTCTGCTGCTTCAAACTGCGCAAAGAAAAGCCGCATTTCCCGGCCTTCCCTGCGCCAGTGCTGAATTAGATCCAGTGTTGTACGGGTTACCCCGGGATATCCCTGCTGTCGCCATATCTTAACCTGTCCGCGAATGCGGTTGACAAGCTTGAGTTCAATGGCAGTGCCCACACCGGCATCTTTAGCCTGGTATTTCGGGGGCCGGTAATAGTACATGGCGGGTCGCCTGCCCGGAACTCTCTCAGGCGTTTCCCCTTCAATAATTCGCCAGTATTCTAGCGGTTCCTCATAAGGCGAATTAAGAATCGGGTCTTCAACCTCGAACCCTGTCATAACCCAAATGCCTCCATTATCTTGTCGAGCTTTTCAATAACTTCCGGGTGTATTTCTTCAGCTTTCATGGCCCTTGCAATTTCATAAAAGCGTGTATAGGGAAAGCTCAGGATACCGGCCGCATCCAGCGCAGGCGGGAGCAGGTCTATTCGTGCTTTGGTATTCCTCAGATAAGGCGTATCTTCAAAGGGATTTTTCAGGAAGGCCGGCGGATACTTCTCTTCAAAGTGCCTTTGAAGATCTTCCATATGCGGCTCTGCCGCCTCGATGCCAACCTGCTCCTCCACAAATCTCTTCAGAGCCTCGGG
>CAZACO010000365.1:0-4954 GCA_964483185.1 uncultured Desulfobacteraceae bacterium | reverse complement strand
GGAACCAGGGGAAGATCGCCATTGCCCAAGCTACCCGGCAACAACTCTTTGATGAATACGTCAGTCGCCTTTTTACCGCCCAGGCTGACGTGGCCCGGCTCTTAACCGATATGACTTCCGTTCGGCAACAAATCAAGTCAGTGGAAGAATCGATCGCGACCCTCAAGAATCTGGTCCAGGTCTATCATCGTGCCTTGCTGGAAGGCAATGCCGATGTGCTGACCTATTACAACGCCCGGGATCAATTGATTTCCCAAACCATAGCCCTCCTCACTTTAAAACGCGATCTGGCGGACCAGACAATCGCCCTGGAAATCGCCGCCGGAACCTATCTGGATAACGGAGAGAACAAGGCGGTGCCGGAATGAGACCTGGAATCAGAAGCATTATCGTCATCATCGTAATTGCCGTGGCCTTGTTGGCAATTACCATCTGGTACTTTCAAATTATCGGGGGGTCGAAACCAGAAAATGCCACCATAGAAGCTCAGGGAGCGGTGGCTCAGGTACAAACCGCGCCAATTCGAGAAGGAGTGATGACCGAATATATTACTTCTTATGGTTCAGTCATTCCGGCGCCCGGCGCCTTGCAGAGCGTCTCGGTGCCTTTCGAAAGCCAGGTGGTCCGGATTATGGTCAGTAACGGCCAAAAAGTGAATCGGGGCAACAGCCTTCTCGAAATCAAGCCCAGCCCCGATACCCGCCTCCACCTGGAACAGGCCCAACAGGACCTAGAGACGTCCAGGCAGACCCTCAAGGATGTGGAGGGCCGGTTTGCTATGAAACTGGCCACCAACGATCAGATCCTCAAGGCCAGGCTTAATTTGCGGCAGGCGCAGCTGCGGGTAGAGAGCATGAAAAAGCGCGGCATTGACGCCTCTCGCATCCTTTCCGCCCCGGTGAGCGGGTTAATCAAGAAAGTCTTTGTCCAGGAAGGGGCGATAGTGGGGGCCGGCCAGCCTCTGGCCGAGATTGTAGGGCAAGACCGCCTGGAAATTCGCTTGGGGGTCGAACCCGACAATATCGCCCGGGTGAAAGATGGACAGCCGGTTGCCATCACCCACGTAAACGTGCCGGCCCTATCCCCGGTTACGGGACATGTCCGCAAGGTCTCTTACGGCGTCAACCCCAACACCCGGCTGGTGGACGTCTTTGTCTCCTTGCCCTCTACCGACAATTTTTTATTGGATGAATCGATTGCGGCCAAAATCGCCGTAGCCACCGCCCAAGGGCTCATCGTGCCCCGGTCCGCGGTCCTACCTGCAGGTGACGGTTCCTATACCCTATTCACCATAAAGGATGGCCGAGCCGTAAAGCATCTGGTTCAGGTCAATCTCCAAAATGATAAAGAAGTCGAACTTCAGGACGGGGGCCTGGGGGTGGGGGAGCTGGTGGTGGCAGTGGGCAATTACGAACTGAAAGACGGCATGGCAGTCAAAATCCAGGAGGCACCGTGAGTGTCGCCGGGTGGATTCAGGTCCACCGCCGTTCTTTGCTGTTCTTGATGGCGATACTTGCGCTGGGCGGCCTGGTCAGCAGCTTCGGTCTGCCGGTGTCTCTCTTTCCCCAGGTCAATTTCCCCCGCATCGAGGTCAGCCTGGATGCAGGGGATCGTCCCGCCGAGCGCATGGCGGTGGAAGTCACCTACCCGATTGAAGAAGCAATTCGGGCCGTGCCGGGGCTACTTCATATTCGTTCCACCACCAGCCGGGGCAGCGCCGACCTCTCCATTTTTTTTGAGTGGGGCAGGGACATGGTGTCTGCCATGCTCCAGGTAGAGTCGGCCATTAATCAGGTTATGCCCAACTTGCCGCCGGGGACGGCCTTCCGGGTGCGCCGTATGGACCCCACGGTCTTTCCGGTCCTGGCTTACAGTCTGACTTCCAACGTTCATTCCCTGGTGGAACTGCGGGATATCGCCCTGTATCAACTGCGGCCTCTGCTGTCCACCGTTACCGGCGTGGCCCGGGTCAGCGTTCAGGGCGGAGCCCGGGCCGAATACCAGGTGGTGATCAATCCAGCCCGCTTGGCCAGCTACCATCTTTCCCTGGAGGAAGCGGCGCAGGCGGTTTCGGCGTCCAATGTCATTACCGCGGTAGGGCGGCTGGAGGACAACTATAAGCTCTATTTGGTGGTTTCGGACACCCGTTTTTATGACTTGCGGGAGATCCGACAAACGGTGTTGCGTTCGGGCAAAGATGGTCTAGTGCGCCTGGAAGACATTGCCAAAGTAAGTCGCGCAACTGCCCCTCAATGGACCCGGGTGACCGCGAACGGCTACGACGCCGTCCTCTTTCAGGTCTATCAGCAACCCGGAGGCAATACCGTGAGGATTGCCAGGGATATCAAAAAGCAGCTGGCCGACTTCCGGTCCCACCTGCCCCGAGGCATTAAGATCGCCAACTGGTACGATCAGAGCCAGTTGATTATCGCCTCCGCGGGCAGCGTCCGGGATGCCATCATTATCGGCGTGGTGTTCGCGGTCCTGATTTTATTGATCTTTCTGCGCAATCTCAGGATGACCTTTATCGCGGCCATCATCGTCCCCTGCGTTCTGGGGGCAACCATCCTGCTACTGTATGTGATGCACATGAGCTTCAACATCATGACCCTGGGGGGGATGGCTGCGGCCGTAGGTCTCATCATTGATGACATGGTCGTCATGGAAGAGCACATCATGCGCCGCCTGCGGGAGCAGGCCGAGCACCGGCACAACCGGGTGATGGCAGCCATGCAGGAGTTTTTCCAGCCGCTGTCGGGGTCCTCAGCCGCCACCATTATTATCTTTACCCCCATGGGGTTCCTTTCGGGTGTGACCGGGGCCTTTTTCAAATCGCTGTCACTGACCATGGCCGCCAGCCTAGTCATCTCTTTTCTGATGGCCTGGCTGGCAGTCCCGCTGCTGGCCAACCATCTGCTCCGGGTCGAAGATGCTCTCAAGGAAGATGCGGGCTCATGGTCCCGGCGTACCCTGAGCGCCTATGACACCCTGATGCGCCGCGTCCTGAAGCGACATCGGCTGGTCCTGATAGGGATTGTCCCGCTGCTGCTGCTGGGTTGGCTCGCTTATCAGAACCTGGGTTCAGGCTTCATGCCGCATATGGATGAGGGAGGATTTGTCATTGATTACCATGCGCCCCCGGGCACTTCCCTGACGGAGACCGACCGTCTGTGCCGCCAGGTCGAGGCGATCCTCCAAAAGATCCCGGATGTGGAGACGTATTCCCGGCGCACCGGCCTGGGGCTGGGGGCCGTGGGCCTCACCGAAGCCAACGAAGGTGATTTTTTCGTGCGACTCAAGCCCTTTCCTCGGCGTCCTATCGAAACCGTGATGGATGATGTGCGCCAGCGTATCGAGCACGCCATCCCCGGCCTGCGCGTGGAAATGGCCCAATTGATGGAAGACCTGATCGGGGATCTGACTGCGGTGCCCCAACCCATTGAGATTAAAATCTTTTCAGATAACGCCCCGCTGCTGCAAAGATTGGCACCCCAGGTGGCCGCCGCCATCGGCAAGATCCCGGGAGTGGTGGATGTCAGAGACGGTATCGTGCTGGCGGGAGACGCCCTGGATATCCGCGTGAACCGGGATAAGGCCTCCATGGAGGGTGTCAATCCCGATCAGGTCACCCGCATGCTGGCTAATTACCTGAGTGGGGTGGTCACGACCCAGATTCAACAAGGGCCTCAAATGGTGGGGGTGCGGGTTTGGACCCCGGAGGCCAGCCGCAAGACGGAGCGCGATCTGGAGAATCTTCACCTGCGGGCCGCGGATGGGCACCTGTTTCCCGTCAAGCGCATTGCCCAGGTTACGGTGATTACCGGCCAGCCCCAGATCACCCGCTACGACCTGAAGCGCATGGTGGCCGTCACCGGGCGCATCAGCGGCCGGGATCTAGGCTCGGTTATCCGTGATGTGAAAGCTAAATTGCAACAACCGGGACTGCTCCCCGCCAGCGTGTATTACCGCCTGGGCGGCCTCTATGCCCAACAGCAGATCGCCTTCACCGGGCTGGTAATGGTTTTCACCGCTGCGGTCCTGCTGGTCTTTGTCCTTCTTCTCTTCCTCTATGAGCAATTTCTCAGCGCGCTGGCCATACTTTTTACAACTTTGCTGGCCCTGTGCGCCATTTTTATCGGGCTTTTCGTTACCGGTACCGAAATCAACATCTCTTCCATGATGGGCATGACCATGATCGTGGGTATTGTTACGGAAGTGGCAATTTTTTACTTTTCCGAATACCATGCCCTGCCTGGCGACCTTGACCGGGTAGACGCCCTGATTCTGGCCGGGAAAAACCGTCTGCGCCCCATCGCCATGTCCACCCTGGCGGCCATGTTGGCCCTTCTACCCCTGGCCCTGGGAATCGGCCAGGGCGCCGCCATGCAACAACCCCTGGCCATCGCCATCATTTCGGGACTGTTCATCCAGTTGCCTTTGGTGTTAATAGTCTTACCCGTTTTATTGGCAACCTGCGGAAAACAAACCTCTCCATAATATCCCATTAAGCGTATAACTTGCGAGACTGTCGAAAAAGGTTTGACCTCAGCTAAATTTCTCTCCTTCAAATAAGTTCCTACCCAAAGTTAATTAAGTCATAAAAATAGTCTAACTTATTATAATTGCTGGATATTTATGTGATTTTGTGGTAGTTTGGAAAAAACCAAGCAGAGAGGAACATGGCCAAATTCAAGGCTTACGATTATCGGCAAAGGGTGTTCCTGCCAGTTTCCCTGGAAGATCAGTTGATGCCCGGGACCTTGGAGTTCGCCATCCACACCCTGGTGGAAAATCGTCTGGATACTTCCCGTTTTGAAGAGAGATATCGTAACGATGAGACGGGACGAGTGGCGTACGATCCCAAGATTCTCTTGAAGATCGTGTTGTTGGGCTACGCCAGAGGACTCATCTCCTCCCGGAAGATTGAACAAGCCTGCCGGGAGAACGTGGTCTT
>CAZACO010000364.1:0-4959 GCA_964483185.1 uncultured Desulfobacteraceae bacterium | reverse complement strand
CCTTCCCGGTGAGCCTTGCCCTTTCAATGATCTTGTCATCCACATCGGTGAAGTTGCGGACGTAGGTTACGTCATGGCCCTTTGCCCTCAGATGTCTGACCAGGACGTCAAACACAATGACCGACCGGGCATGCCCGATATGGCAGAGATCATACACCGTCACCCCGCACACATAGATGCCGACCTTGCCCGCTTGGAGCGGTTGAAAATCCTCTTTCTTTCGGGATGCTGTGTTGTATAGTCTAAGTGTCACCTGCTAACTCCTTCTGTCTTGACATCATGATAACGTGCGCTGCCCGCAACATCATTTGTAATTTTTGCCCTTGTCCCTAACCCTGAATCCCGCTTTCAGCGGGAAACCCTGAACCCCTTTTTGCAAGACTGACCACGGCAAATGCCTCCATCCCTTCCCCTTTCCCGCAAAAACCGAGGCGCTCGCTGGTGGTCGCCTTGATGTTAATCCGGTCGGCGGAGACCGCTAACGTCTCGGCGAATTTCTCCCGCATGGTATTCAGATAGGGCGCAAGTTTGGGTGCCTGTGCCACGACGGTTGCGTCCAGGTTGTTCAACTGGAATCCTTCCCGGTGGATCATGTCGGTTGCAGTTTTCAGGAGGGAAAAGCTGGAAACCCCCTTGTACGCAGGGTCGGTGTCAGGGAAGTGCTGTCCGATATCGCCGGCCCCCAATGCACCGATGACCGCATCGATAACGGCATGGGTCAGGACATCCGCATCCGAATGTCCTTCGAGGCCGACCGGATGCGGAATTTCCACTCCCCCTAAGATCAACGGCCGGCCTTCAACGAGGCGGTGCACATCATATCCGAAACCGATACGAAACAAGGCGACTCCTTGCCTGAGAGGTTCAAAGGTTCAAGGGTTCTGATGTCCCACCCCGATCTGACTGGCCAGCTCACGACCAGAGGCGGCGTTGACGCCTGAACTCCGAATAAGGAATTTAGCTGTCAAGGTTTTTAAATAGAAGGCTCAATGGCAAGTGCTGCAGCTGGTGCTTGAACAGCCTGAACAACCGGATGAACCGGAAGCAGGCGTGAAGCCAAAACTACCCTTGCTCTTGAACCCGCAGGCCGACATGAGACGCTTTACATCTTCTCCTTTACAACGGGGACACGTCACATGCTCATCGGTCCCGAACACGATGGTCTCAAATTCCTCATTGCAATCTGAGCATTTATATTCATAGATAGGCATTGCTTGTTTCCTTCCTTATGGTTGTTTGTCCAGACCCTCAATGACCGCTGCCGCCAACAACGGAAACATGATCTCGTGATGACCCACCAGGCTGTAACCCTTTCCGCCTTCCAGGGTAGGCCGGTGAACGACATTGGTCATGGGTCTGTAGTGTCGAATAAAGTCCATATTGACGGTGGTGAGATCCTTGACCTCATATCCCAGATTCCGCACCAGACTCAGGGCCTTCAGGAAGACCTCGGGCATGATGACCGCAGAGCCAAGATTGATAAATACACCGCCCTCTAATTCTGAAACGAGACGGGAGAATATCCGGAAATCAAGATGGGAGGTCTCTCCGATAGACGCACCATCCACCCCTGGATGGAAATGGATAATATCGGTTCCGATGGCCACATGCACGGTGACCGGGATGTCCAGGTCATAGGCCCTTGCCAGGAGGCTGAAGCGATTGTAGGGGAAATCCTCCCGGTGCAGCATGGCCCCCACCGACTCTCCGAGTCCCCGTCCGTGCCGGGCCCCCTCTACGATAGCGTCGTTGAGGAATCTCCCTGTCTCTTCGGCCATGCCGAACCTGCCGTTTCCGATTTCCGCGGCCACGTCCTCCGAGGTCTTTCCGGCCATGGCCACTTCGGCATCGTGGATGATGCATGCGCCGTTCATGGCCAACCCGCTGATAATCCGTCGTTCTAACAGATCAATGATGACCGGGTTGAGCCCGACCTTGATGGCATGGGCGCCCATGGCAAGGATAACAGGCCTCTCTGAAACGACCGCCCGGATGATCCGTTCCCGGATTTCAAGAAGATCGCTCCCCCCCAGGATCCGCGGCAGCGAGGCCAGCCATCGGTTCATCGAATCCCCGGCGGTCCATGGCCGGCCAAAATGGTCAACGCTTACCTGGCTCTTCCTCTCTTTCAGGGGATAGGAGGTGACGCCATCCAAGGATATTGGCTTCAGTTTCGTCATGAGTCATTTAAGTTTAAAGTGATCTAAAGTGACTAAAGTGAACTAAAGTGCCTAAAGTTAAAGGGCATGCAGAATGCAAGGCAAAGAATGTTGCTCGGTTTCAAGTCCAATCCTCAATTCAAAATCTCAAATGAAGTCGCTATGAATCACTTTCCAGGTGTCTCTGAAAAAGGATATAATCCACCAGGTGACAGATGATATGCTCTGCCAGGAGATGGGCCTCCTGGATACGTGCTGTCACATCGCTCCTCGCAATGAGGGCCATGTCGACCATGCCCGACACTTTTCCTCCAGTTCCTCCCAGGAGTCCGGCTGTGTAAATCCCTTGCTTGTTTGCAACCTCGACAGCGGAAAGGATGTTTTTCGATTTTCCGCTGGTACTGATGGCTAAAAGCACATCTCCTTTGACGCCGAGGGCCTTCACCTGCTTGGAAAAGACATCGTCAAACGAATAATCATTCCCAATACTGGTAATCACTGAAGTGTCTGTTGTCAAAGCCATTGCAGGGAGCGGGGGTCGTTCAAGCTGGAACCGGTTCACGAATTCCGCTGCCATATGCTGGGAATCGGCGGCGCTCCCCCCGTTTCCGCAGATCAGCAGTTTGCGATCCCTCAAGAAGGCTGAGGCGATCTTTTCGGCCAGGGTGCCGATCTTCGATGCATTTTCCCGGATAAACGCTTCGGTGGTTTTCAGGCAGCTTGCCAGAATCTTTTCAACAATATGCTCCATGTTAACCCCCCTCTCCCGGCGGCCCTGCGGGGTCAAGGTCTCTGATAGCCCGGACTATCACTTCGAATTCGCTTTCCTGGATGGTCCTCACATCGAGTATCACCCTGTCTCTCTCGAGTCTCGTAATCACCGGTGGGGAATATGACCTGAGCCGGGCCTCCATCTGCTGTGAAGAAAGGGTTCCCGGGATCAGGCAGAGAAGCCGGCTCTTTAGTCCTTGAAGGGGCAGAGCGCCACCGCCTACTTTCGATGTACCATCCATCAGCTCTATGGAAAAAAGGTCACTTTTTAAGGAGTTGACTAAAGTGTACAGTCGTTCAGCCTTTGCGGCCAAAGAATTGTAGGTCTGACATATCATCTGCAGTGTCGGGATTTCCTGCGTGGCAACCTGCGGGTCTCTATACAGTCTGAGGGTCTCCTCCAAGGCCAGGAGGGTCAATTTGTCGATTCGGAGGGCCCGGTTCAGCGGGTTTTTGCGGATCGCTTCGACCAGATCCCTCTGCCCCAAGATAATCCCGGCCTGGGGACCGCCCAGGAGTTTATCGCCGCTGAAGGTGACCAGACCGACTCCCTGTGCCAATGCCTCCTGCACGGTGGGTTCCTTGATCAGGCCGTAGGTTGAGAAGTCAATGAGACATCCGCTCCCGAGATCCTCCATGACAGGGATCCCGTGCCGCTCTCCCAATTTAACGAGTTCTGACAAGGGTACCTCCTCTGTAAAGCCCACCACCTGAAAGTTGCTGGTATGGACCTTCAGAAGGAGGGCCGTCTCAGGGCCGATGACCTCCTCATAATCCTTGAGGTGGGTCTTGTTGGTGGTTCCCACCTCCACCATCCTGGCCCCGCTCTTGCGCATGACATCCGGGATACGGAACGAGCCCCCTATCTCGACCAGCTGGCCGCGAGACACCACCACCTCGCGTCCTTTGGCCATGGTCTCGAGGGCAATGAGCACGGCGCCCGCATTGTTGTTGACCACCATGCCGGCTTCTGCCGAGGTCAGCTCCTTGAGTATCTCCTCTACATGGACATATCTGCTTCCCCGCCTCCCCTGGTCCAGATCATACTCGAGATTACTGTACCCGCCGGCAATAGACCGGAATCTCTCGATGGCCCTCTCGGGGAGGATGGACCGGCCCAAGTTGGTATGGACTACCACGCCGGTGGCATTGATGACGCTTCTAAGGCTCGGTCTGGATAGGACCGTCAGCTTTTCCACCACCCGCGAGGAGACCGATTCAGTATCCAATCCAGTGTCTGTTTCAGTGATTTCTCCCTCCTTGATATCTGTTCGAAGCGCATCAAGGACCTGATGAATGGCCTTCAATACGAGGGTTTTCGGATGAGACGTCAACGCCGTTTCAATAACCGGGTGGATCAACAACTGGTCTACAGCGGGTATCTTCCTGAATAACGCCTGTTTGTCTATAGTCATGACTCGGCACACTCCCTGAGGCCTCTGGAAAATAGCCTCTTTTGACTACTCGGCATAAACCACTGCCTCTGGTGGTGATACAAGGTAAGGTTTTGCCAGTTGAGTAATTGCTTGGCCATAAGTGATCTAAAGTGCCTAAGATGAACTAAAATTAATGGTAATATGTAACATTTTCAAATTTTATAGAGTTCTCGATCAACGCCTTAGCGAAGCAGACTGTTGCCGGGCCTCTTGGCAGACAGGGCGGTTGAAATCCCTGACTACATATTATTCGAGTCCCTTGGTTGGATGTGTGGCGCAGACTTTGAGAAAACCATCTTTTGTAAAATGACACGAAGTTCCTTAACAGGGGGTCGCGCCCCTGAAGGGCCAATATAGGGGAGTTTTGTTGGAGCGTCAAATGTTTAGTGCCCGTTCACGGCCTTAAGGTGATGATATCCAGACTCCGCAAATGGTGAGCCCTGAACCTGTTAATCCTGACCGGAAAAAATGCGCTTGCAAAACGCCAGGGCCTCTGTTATATTAGATATTCTAATGGTGGGTGTAGCTCAGCTGGTAGAGCACTGGGTTGTGGCCCCAGTTGTCGAGGGTTCAAGTCCCTTCATCCACCCCAT
>CAZACO010000363.1:0-4962 GCA_964483185.1 uncultured Desulfobacteraceae bacterium | reverse complement strand
CAGCGGGACACAAGGAACCCCGCCGTTTGACGCCGATATTGCGGCCTCCGGCTCGCAGATCCTACGGCTCGGAGAGAAAAGGGCCATTTATGGATGGAAACTAGATAGCGAACCATAGAGCAATCCAGAGACGATTCGGTCTCCCCCGTGAAATGATCGTCCTGTTGAATTTCGTTTTGCTGGCCCTTATGGGGATTCAACGGAGGATGCATATTTCATGGGGCCCACGTTGCATTTCAGGACAGTTCGTTGATGAGTGACTCCTCTATCATCTTTAAGGCTATCTTTTCCCCATCAATTTCATAGGTTCCCTCTTCTATCCGGCTTCTGATCTCTTCCACCTTTTCTTCTCGGATATCAGGAAGGGAATCTATCAATTCCTTTGCCTTTTGAATCTGTTTGGCTTCCGGGGATAACACAACCTCATCTTTTGAAATGACATCGCTTGAACCCTTGCTGGAAAAAGAATCTACCTTTTTGTTATCCCTGATGCTTTTTACATAGGCATCCAGATTTGAGAGACGACTGTCACCCGCTATTTTCATTTCAAGAATCCTCCCTTCAAGGAAACTGAGGCCTGAGGTCCAAAACCATAACATTCGTTGTTGAGACAACCGGAAGAATCGCCCTCTTTATCAAGGTTCAGGCGGTTCTGCCTTCAAATAAAACTCATACAAACGTATTATCGGTAGCCAGAGTCAGTAACTTTAGCATTTTTTTTATTCCTTGCCCACACCATTTATTTGCCCTGGAACGCTTTTCGTTTTCGGTTCAAGACCCTCCACAAGAAGTGTAGAAAGGCCTATGCCTCGTTTGGAGGCCAGTTCCCTCGCGATTTGAGCATCGAACATGGAGGTATAGACCTCCTGACCCCTTCCTCCGCTCAAGAGTCCGGTCTTTGGGATCGTGGCTCGCATTTCCTTGAGAAGATGGAAGATAAAGAGCGATTCCAGCTCCGCGCACGCATTCTTCAGCTCTTCGGAATCCCTTCTCGAATCAGGGGATTTTCCGGTCTCTAGTTGTTCCTTGACCGTCCCGATCCTGTTAGGCATGTTCATGGCCTGCATCTGCAGGACCGTTGCAGAAATGCTCTCCGGCATTACATTACCTCCAATTCTGCCTCTAAGGCCCCGGCCACGCTGAGTGCCTGGAATATGGTCATCAGATCCCTTGGGGATACGCCAAGCGCATTCAGGCCCCTGACCACATCGGCGATCGTCACACTCTTCTTTACCAGGAAGAGCTTGCTTTTTTGTTCTTCTACGGAAATGTTTGTATTGCTGGTAACCACTGTACTCCCCCCCGGAGCCGTGATCGTTCTGCCATCCTGAGATGTGGTGGGCGATGCGCCTGCAGCCGGTGCCGGGGCAAAGGGTAAGGGCTGCGAAACATCCTGGTTCTCCTTGATCTCGATACTCAGGTTCCCATGGGCGATGGCGACAGTGGAAATCCTGACGTTTTCCCCGATAACTACGGTCCCGGTCCGTTCATTGATGACCACCTTTGAAGACTTATCAAGTTCTACATCCAGTTGCTCTATCATGGCGACCAGTTCAACCGTATGCCCCGAATATTCCTGCGGGACCTCAACCTCTACGGTTCCGGCATCCAAGGCCCTGGCCACACGGCTTTTCAGCTCTGAATTGATACTCTTTGCAATCCGGGATGCGTTGGTAAAATCAGGTTTCATCAAAGAGAATGACAAGGACCCCTTCTTAGCAAAATCAGAAGGGATCTCATTCTCAATAATCCCCCCCCCCACAACCCGGCCTACGGTAGGAAAATTCTTGGTGACCTTGGCCGCATCCCCCGAAACCGCAAACCCGCCGGTGCTGACCGGTCCCTGGGCAACGACATAGACTCTTCCGTCGGCCCCCTTGAGTGGCGTAACGAGCAGGGTTCCGCCCGTAAGGCTGTCTGCATCGCCGATTGAACTGACCGTGACATCAATTTTTGAGCCCACCTTTGCAAAGGCGGGCAGATCGGCACTGACCATCACGGCGGCGACATTTGCGATCTTTTCCACATTCTTGGGGTCGACCGTCACCCCCATTCTTTCTAACAGGCTCGTTAAAGACTGAAAGGTGAATTGTGCATTTTTTCCATCACCCGTGCCACTCAATCCCACAACCAGCCCGTATCCGACCAATTGATTTTTGCGCACTCCCTTAATGTCAGTCAGTTCCTTGATCCGGGAGGCATGGGCATGGCCGGCGAAACACAATACGGTCACGAACACCAGAGCCGTTTTTGCAAAACCGTTAAATGAGGAAGAAAAGGTGTTTCTCATTTTTCTCTCCTGCAGCCACCCAATGAAAAACGCTTAACCTAAAACGGCGATAATACATTGAATAGGTTCGAAAACCAGCCTGGACGCTGGCGTTGATCGATAACTCCCCTGCCTCTATATACAAATTTTGCGTCAGAGATGCAGGATGAATAGACCTCATAACGCCTCTTTTTAGGTTCGTAGCGAATGTCCCTCGGCTGAATAATCCCCGATATGATCAGATCCTGTGTTTCGTCGTTGACGGTTATCTCGCGGCCGCCGACAATGACCAGGTTTCCATCGGGCAGGACCTTGACAACTCTTGCGGTTATGGTCCCTGTCAGTATCCCGGATCGGGTTGTTTTTCCACCGCCTTTGGAGGTATTGTTAAGCTCGGCGCTCGCTGTACCTTTATAATCTCCCGCTTTCCAATTGGTACCGCTCCAACCGGCTTTTAGACTGCCGCCGACGCCTCCTTTCCTCGAGACATCCGTATCGGCCCCGGACTCGCCCGTAAGTTTACTGTCGGGGTCGAGATAGACCGTAACCACGTCCCCCACGTTGCTGGCCTTATAGTCCTTGAACAGAGAGCTCAGGTCTCCTTTCTCCTGCCAGAGGGATCCCTCATACTTTCTCGGCTGTACTCTATGGCCGTAGTCGACTTCAGGCCCAACAGCAACGTCCGGAGCTGGAAGACGGTTCTCATTTTTTATCTCCTTGGCGCTGCCTCCACAGCCAGCAAGGCCCAACATGGGGAAAAAACACAAAGATCCGAATGTCAGCAGCACCTTTAACCGACCGCACTTGATAAACATTTCCCGGTCCTCCCCATTCTAAAAATCGACCTTTACTGTCTTGGAATCCACAACCTGGGCGTAAATGCTCTTCTTTGAGTCAAGATTTTCAACCCTGATCCTCTCTCCCTGACGACCTTCTCTCCCCTTTACAACACCGAGGGCCGTTATCCTCAGGCCAGCCGATTCCGCAACCACTACCACCACATCTCCCCGTTTGACCAGAGGGGGAAGGCCAATCATATCAGCCCGTAAAACCGTATTGACACCAATGGCCTTTCGGGTCCTTTTGCCTAAGATGTCTTCATAGTCTGTGAACGTATTGGATGGTAGTTTCGCAAGATCCATCTCCCGCAGGTCGATATCATCCTCTGTGATCTCTCGAGATCGCCCTAAAGGCCTTTTGGTGACAATCACTTCCTTCAGCACCTCGATATCCGCCACCGCCCAGACCTTCCTCTCGAGTTTTCCCTCCACATTTATGCTGACGGCAAGGGGCACTTTGCCTGAGAAATTCGTATTCGGGGGAGGTTCAACCTTGAATGTTATGACGCCCTTCGGAAGGATAATGTCTTTTCTGATCTGAATCCCCTTGATTCTCATTTTGTTATTTTTCAAAGGCATGTTCTGACGAATATAGGCCAGGACCACCTCATGAATCTTCTCCTTGGATACCAGGGTAAACCCCCTCACCACTTCGGCATTATCTGGAACATTTAACCCGACTCGCGATGCGTCGATATCAAGCTGCTTTAACCGGAGCCGTATCTGGGCCTCATCTATTCTGCGCGACTTACCAGGCAGGGGTGTCCTTCCGATCTCGACGCCCTTGAGCTTCTGGACCAGTTTCAGGTCATGCCCTGTTACCCGTGAGATATCCTCAAGCCGTATCTCATCCCTGTTCACCTCTGATTTCTGAAATACATCGATTACGGCCCCAGGCGCTGCAGACCCATGATTTGGCGTTCCCAACCCGAAGGCCAGGAGAGAAATAAAAAGCAAGGTGGAGATAAACGATCTTGAAGCATTCATGATCCGTCCCTTATCGTTTTATGTTATTTGCCATCTGCAGGATATCATCTGCGGCCTTGATTGCCTTGCTGTTGATCTCGTAGGCCCTCTGGGCGGCAATCATGTGCACCATCTCTTCCACCACATTGACGTTTGACATCTCGACAAATCCTTGAGCAATCGTTCCGAAGCCATCTTCACCGGGCGTCCCGGTTATCACATCGCCTGACGCCTTTGTGGGAAGATACAGATTCTTGCCGATGCTGTTGAGACCCCCCGGGTTCAGGAACTTGGCCAGTTCTATATTGCCGATCTCGCTGGGATCGGTTTCTCCCGCCTGCAGAACGGAGACCGTTCCATCCGATCCGATGGATACGGAAACGGCATCTTCAGGAATTGACATCTCAGGCTGTACGGAATACCCGTCAGATGTAACAACCTTACCGTCGCTATCCAGCTTGAATGTCCCGGCTCTCGTATACGCAATCTCTCCATTTGGCTGGAGAACCTGGAAAAAGCCATCCCCCTCAACAGCCATATCGAGTTCATTTTTCGTCTGTTGAAAATCTCCCGAGGTGAATATTTTCTGTGTTGCCACCGGTCGTGTTCCATGGCCCAATTGAATCCCCGTCGGCACTTCACTCCCCTGAGCAGAGGCTACCCCTGCCGCGCGGACCGTCCGGTATAATAGGTCCTGGAAGTCGATCCGGCTTTTCTTGAAACCCGAGGTATTCACGTTTGCCAGGTTATTGGCAATAACATCAATATTCATGTTCTGCGCCTGCATCCCTGTGGATGCAATCCATAATGTTCGCAACATCTTTACCTCCTGTCGCTTTTTTAGCTGCGACCCTCTTTTACGCTACAGTTTACCCACATCGGTTATCG
>CAZACO010000362.1:0-4966 GCA_964483185.1 uncultured Desulfobacteraceae bacterium | reverse complement strand
GCCCCTTCAAAAACGCCTTCCTTTGTGATAGCCTGCGGCCTTCGAATAGCGATCTGGCAACAGAATAATTGACAATCAGCTACTTGGCCCGGCAGGCCCCGGGGCCGCGAATGGACCTGATTACGGTTCGAGCCACACATCGGATGTCACACACTGTGCAGGGGCCTGGTGTGCGGCAGGGGTTGAAAAAAAGGACGGAGACATGTTTGAATGCAGCGAGACCGAGGCCTTCGGCCTGAAGTGGCTGATCCTGACGGGTCGCATAGACGCCATGAGCGCCGGCGACATCAACAGGAAACTGGATGCGCTCATGACGGCCGGGGAGCGTATCATCGGCGCGGACCTGGACAAGGTGAACTATATCAGCAGCGCGGGAATCCGTGTCTTCCTGACGGCCCAGAAGAAGCTGGTCCGCGTGGACGGCCAGATCGTCCTGGCCCATGTCCTCCCCGATGTCCTCGATGTGCTGAAGATGAGCGGTCTTGACGCGCTCTTTCGCATTGCCACAACCCGGGAGGAGGCTGCCAGGGCGGTTCGGGGCGAACAGAAAGACGCGGAACCGGTTTCAGAAGCGATCCATGGCATCCGCTTCACCTCCATGAAGAAAGAGGGAAATCGGGGGTCTCTGACCCTGCTTGGAGATCAGGAGAGACTGATCCATGCCGCCTATGAAGCGGAGGATGTGGTCACGGTCCGGTCCTCTGACATGACATTCGGACTGGGCCTGGGGAGCCTTGGCCAGGAATGGGACCATTATAAGGGGGTTTTCGGCGAGGCCATGGTGATTGACCACCATCTCTTTTTTTATCCGGCCGTAAAAAACCCGGCCGTGGACTTCATGCTCTGGTCAGAGGGGAACCCGCCTCTCCAGTACCGGTTCCTGAACGGCCTTGCATTCGGCGGCACATATCAATATGTGGCATCCTTTGAGGGAGAGGACGGGTCGGTGACGCTGGATCGCCTGATCAAGGCCCTTTTCCAGCTCTCGGACGCGCGTCTGTTGGGGATTGTCCTCTTGGGGGAGAGCGGGGGGACCTGGGGGATGCACCTCAAGCGCGTTCCCGTTAAAGGGGAACGGCCAGGGCCGGAGGAAGATATTTTCAGCCCCGCCCACATCCAGGACTGGGTGGATCTGCCGGTGGAACCGGGCTTTGTGTATCATATGGTGGTCGCTGTGGGAATTGCAGTGAGGGAGAGGGGGCTTATGCCCCTGTCACTGAAGGCCTGCATCCCTGAAGGGCAGGATTTCCATGTGCATGCGGGCATCTTCGGCAAGGGACTGTTCAGCAGCGCCCTGACCGGTTTTGAAGATGAGGTCCAGCGGATATTGACCGAGTTTGAGGCCTTCAGGATCCAGCATCTCATGGGGCGAAGTCTCTTCAAGAGCGGCGTGGTCGGCATAGTGGAAATAGAGGATGGATGATGGATAATGGTCGCCCCGGAAAAATAGAACTGAATGACGCCCGAAATGACCACCGAATGGCTACGAAAGGTTCGAGGAAAAAAGGATGGAACTCTGGATAGGCGCCCTTAATCTCGGGCTTCTATATGGATTCATGACCATGGGGGTGTTTGTCACCTTTCGCATTCATGACTTCCCGGATATCACGGTGGATGGCAGCTTCACCACCGGAGCGGCAGTAGCCGCGATCCTTATCGTGTCAGGGGTAAATCCCTTTGCAGCACTCCTCGGGGCCTTTATAGCCGGAGCCATTGCAGGGAGCATCACCGCCCTGATCCATACGCGGCTCAATATCAACGGTCTTCTGGCCGGTATCCTGGTCATGACCGGTCTCTATTCCATCAATCTTCACGTCATGGGCAGATCCAATATACCGCTCCTCAACCAGACCACCTTTTTTTCATATCTCGAACGTATTAACCCCGGTTTCCACGGGGAGGTGTGGACCGGCATCTCGCTTCTTATAGTCATGGCGCTCTTCTGGTTTATCATGTCGCTCTTTTTCAAGACCGATATGGGGATAGCCATGCGGGTCACCGGCAACAACCCTGTCATGGCTGCTGCGGCCGGGGTCAATGTGGGGAGGATGACGGTCTTCGGGGTCGCCTTTGCAAACGGTCTGGTAGGTATCTCAGGGGGCCTGGTCGCCCAGTATCAGGGATTTGCCGATATCGGCATGGGGATCGGGACCATCGTTATGGGTCTTGCAGCGGTCATTATCGGTGAATCTGTCTTGAGAATGCGCTCCATGTATGCCATCGTCTTGAGCGTCATCCTCGGTTCGGTGATTTTCAGGCTGATGATCGCTGTGGCACTCTACGTGGGCATGAATCCGATAGATCTGAAACTCCTGACAGCGGCCTTTGTACTGGTCACGCTGATTGTCTCAAAAAGGATCGGGGCGGGTAAAGGAAAACAGATCGGCATCTTAAAGGGACTACCCCGTCTTTTTTCAGACAGGAGGGTACAGGTGGGGCTGGCCGGGGTATTGGTTCTCCTTTTCGGGCTCTTTATCTACAAGAACCAGCTTCAGAAGGAGGCCGGTCCCTCAAGGGTGAAAAAGATCGGGTTTGTCCAGATAGTGGATCATGGGTTATTGAATACCACGAGAGACAGCTTTGTTGAAGAGATGAGACGTCTCGGATACAGGGAGGGCGACAACTGTGTGATCATGCTTGAAAACGCAAACGGCGACCTCCCCACCGTAAACACCATCCTGGATAAGTTTCTGCACGAAGACGTGGATATTGTGGTCCCCATATCGACCGCATGTACCCAGGCGGCGGTCAACAAGATCAAAGACCGTCCCGTGGTGTTTGCCACCGTGGCAAACCCGTTTATCATAGGGGCGGGGACGTCGGACCCTATCCATCTGCCCAATGTGACCGGCGTCTACGGTTGGATACCCATGGACAGGACCATGGAAATCGTCCGGAGGCTGGTACCGGGGAGACTCACCATCGGGGCCATATGGGACACTGCCCACGCCAATTCCGTCTTTAATGTTGAAAATCTAAAAAAGGCCGTAACCACTTATAATGACGTGACATTTGTTGGGGCTACGATAACCAGTTCCTCCGAGGTCTACCAGGCGGCCCTCTCTCTGGTGAACAAGGGGATCGATGCCTTTGTCCTGAGCCCCGACAATATCGTCTATTCGGCCTTTGAATCGGTGGTCAAGGCCGCCCGTTCAAAAAAAATCCCCATATTCATGAGTGACGTGGAGCGGTTGCCGGACGGTGCCCTGGCAACGCTCGGTTATGACTACAGCATCAGCGGGATCCAGGCGGCCCACCTTGTGGACCGCATTCTGAGAGGGGAAAACCCAAAGGAGATACCGTTTGAGCGATACAAGAAGATTACCTTCGGGTTGAACCTGAAGGCGGCAAAGGATCTGGGGATAACCATTCCCCCCCAACTCCTGGCCGAGGCCACCCAGGTATATGACGACGAGGGGCCGGGGCGGAAAAAGAGGCCCCGCATCGGCGTTCTGCAGTTTGCCCTGGAGCCCAATGTGGAACTCTGCAAGAAAGGCATCCTCAAAGGGCTTGCGGACAACGGGTATGTGGACGGGAAGAACGTGGAGATCATCTACAAAAACGCCCAGGCCGACTTTTCAATGATCAACGCCATTATCCATGATTTCATCAGGCGGGATGTGGATATCATTGTCCCTCTTTCCACTCCCTGTGTGCAGACTGCCGTGCACCTGGCAGGCAAGAAACCGGGCGTGAAAGTGGTGTTTACCTATATTTATGACCCTTACAGAATCGGAGCCGCTCAGACCGCTGATGACCACCTCCCCAACATGACCGGTGTCAGTTGCCTCCCGCCCATAGAAAAGATGTTGGACCTCATCAAAGAGATGTTCCCTGAAAGAAAAAAGATCGGCATTGTCTGGAACAGCTCGGAGGCCAATTCCGAGTCGATTTTACTGAGAATAAGACCGTATGCATCGAAAATCGGCCTGGAAATCATTGAGGCCACCGTGACAAGTCCGGCAGACGTTCTTGATGCGTCCAGGTCTCTTAATGCCAAGGGGGCCCAGGTCTTTCTGAACGCAGGGGACAATACCCTGAACGTCAGTTTTGACAGCTTCTCAAAGGTAGCGGGCGAAAACGGGATCCCGCTCTTCTCGGTTGATTCCGAACTGATAGACAAATCCCTCGTCGCCTTTGGACCGGATTACTTTCAGACAGGTTATGACGGGGGGGTATATCTGGCAAGGGTCCTGAATGGTGAAAACACGGCCGACCTTCCCATCTATGCCACAGAGAAGACCTCTTTTATTATTAATGGAAATATGGCCGCAAGGCATGGATTCAAGATCGACAAACGGATATTGAAAAGGGCGGACAGGGTCATTGGGCAAAGGAAGGAGGCTTCTCAGACAGGCGGGAAACCGGGAAAGCGTGTGGCCCTCTTCATGTTCAGCGATCACGAGGCATTGGCCGAGACTGCCAGGGGCATTAAGGATGAACTGGAAATGAGCGGCACCCTGAAACGGCACAACATGACCGTGGACCTCAAGAGCGCCCAGAACGAATTTTACCTGGCCCAGTCCATTGCCCAGGATATTGTGAGGCAGGACTACGATGTTGTCATTACCCTCTCCACCCCCGTCCTCCAGATCATGGCCCGGGCCAACAAGACCATCCCCCACATATTCGGGGCCGTGACCGACCCCTTTCAGGCAGGTGTGGCCAGGGCACCCGATGACCACCCGCCAAACATGACCGGTGTGGCAACGTCCCAGCCGGTTGAGACCACCATAAAGGTGATGAGGGAGCTCTTTCCCCGTGCAAAACGGATCGGTATGATCTGGAACCCGGCTGAATCGTGCTCGGAAGTGTGTACCAAAAAGGCGCGTAAGGCCGCAGGGGACCATGGATTTGAGCTCGTTGAGACCACCGTAAGCGGCCCTGCTGAAATAAGTGATGCCCTCAGATCTCTCCTCAGCAGGGAGATGGATCTTTTCTTCACCTCGGGTGATAATACGGTGTC
>CAZACO010000361.1:0-4971 GCA_964483185.1 uncultured Desulfobacteraceae bacterium | reverse complement strand
GGCCCGCCTGCCGATCATCGACGGCCTCTTCAGCCTCCTCCTCACCGCGACCTGGGGGGCATGGTGGGGCGGGTATGTCTCACCGGCAGGACCGGGAAAGAGACGATGGTACTGCACGGCCTGGGCATGCATGGGCCTGGCTGTGATGACGAAAGGGGTTGCTGCCATTGCGTTGACAGGGTTGATCGTTGTTGCCTTTATCGCCGCAAGGCGGGACTGGCGGGCCTTGGGTTCCATGGCGTGGGTTCCGGGCCTCTTGATCTTTGCCGTCATGGTCCTTCCCTGGCATTTGGCGGCAGGGTTCCGTAATCCCGAGTTTTTTCATTTCTATTTTATTGTCCAGCATTTCGGGCGTCTGGTGAGCGAAGAACACGCAAGGCCGGTCTGGTACTTTTTGGTCATCTTCCCTTTCGGCATGCTGTTCTGGACCGCGTTTTTTTTCCCGGCAGCCCTGGCCGCGCTCAGGCGTGCGCTAAAAGCGCTCCGGTTGCCCTCAAACGTGCTTCGAGAGAAAAAAGAAAGTGTCGTCTCACCGGGGGCCGCAGACGAGGCCGGGGAGGCCCGGCAGTCCGAGGGGATCCTTTTTCTGGTCATCTGGACGGGGGCCGTTGTCGGACTGTTCAGCCTGAGTCGGAGCAAACTGGTGCCGTACATCCTGCCCGCCTACCCGGCAATGGCATTGCTGATCGCCGTGTACCTGATGAACGGGGGCCTGGCAAGGACCTCGGCCCGATGGTGTGCCGGCATCACGGCAGTCTTCCTCCTTGTGCCGATCCCGGTTGTCTCCTATTATGCCCGGGCCCAGGATATGCTTCCTATGAGTGAACTGGCATGGCCTGTCAGAGTCGCCCAGTGCGCCCTGTTGGCCGGAAGCGCCCTGTTGGGCATAGCTGTTTTCAAACGCCGGTTGATTCCGGCGGCCACGGGCGTTGTCCTGGTTATGCTCGTACCCACCATGGTGATGATCGTTCCGGCAGCGGCCAACTACCGCAAGGTGGGCGGGCTCCTGAAGGCCATGCCCAGACCCCTCCCTCAGGAGATACGGATCGCCGAATGGCGCAATTTCGACCAGGGATTGAGTTTCTACAGCCGGCGCCGAACCATTCTGGTAGACGACACCGGCGAACTCAAATTCGGAAGCACATTGGGGGACCATGGTGATTTTTTCCTGAAGGGCGAAGAAAGCCTTAAACGCCTTGCCGGGGAAGGGCCTCTTCTGGTCAACCTGCGCCCCGGCGACTGGCCCAAGGTCCGTCGTTGGGGCGTGTTCCGGCCGGCGGCCGCCAACAGCACCAACGTGATGGTGGGCAACGAGGCCTTTTTTCGTATCGCCGGGCTGGCGCCCTGGCCCGACAATGCGGTGACATCGCCCCCCTTGCTCCTGATGCCGCGGCGTCTGAATCCGGGGGAGAATCGATGATGGGCAGGTGACATGGGTTCCTGAAAAATGGGTGTATTGACGCGATATCTTATCAGGGAATTTTTCAAACTTCTCATCATTTGCCAGATGGTCTTTATCGCCATTTATCTGATGATCGATTTTGCCGGCGGGATTGATGACTTCATAAAGGCGCACGCCGCCAGAAGCGTCATGTTTTCCTATTTTTTGTACAAGATACCCGCCATCGGCGTTCAGATGCTGCCTGCGGCCACCCTCACCACGGTCATTATCATGTTCAGCGTGATGAAGCGAAACAACGAGATCACGGCATTGAAGGCCTGCGGGGCGAATGTCTGGAAAATCTCTCATCCGGTGATCCTCACGTGCTTCTCCCTTTCAATCGCCCTGTTCCTTTTTTCAGAGACCATTGTCCCTTCTACCAGTTCCCATGCGAATGAGATATGGAGAGTGGCGGTCAAAAACGAAAAGCCCGGCCGTTTTCACGGGCAGAGTCATATCTGGTACAAAGGGGACAACTGCATCTACTGGATGAGACAGTTCGACAACCAGACAATGACGATGATCGAACCGGCCTTTTACTTTTTCGATCCTGCTTTTCACCTGATAAGGAGAATCGATGCGCGGGCAGGAACCTGGAAGAATGGGGTATGGGTACTCAGATCGGGGATCATTCAAAACCGTGAGGAAGACGGGGGCTATGATCTGAGCCGTTTCCAACGGCTCGAACTGAAGCTCCCCGAAAGGCCGGAGGACTTTGTGAGACAGGAAATAGAACCCGAAGAGATGGGGTATCAGCAGTTGAAGCGATTTGCTGAAAGGCTCAGGACAGAAGGGTATGATGCCACCCGTTATTTTGTCGACATAAATATAAAGGTCTCTTTCCCCTTTGTGATCCTGATTATGGCCTTGATCGGGGTCCCGGTTGCCCTGTGGAAAAAAGGGATGGGCACGCCTATGGCTGTTTCCGTCGGCATCGCGCTCTGCTTCGTGTACCTCCTTGTCCTGGGGCTTTCCCGGACCTTGGGATTTGCAGGGATCCTGCCGCCCATCCTTTCAGCGTGGCTGGCAAACGGCCTCTTTCTTTTCTTAGGGATCTATCTGATGATACTCGTAAATCGGTAAGACATTCCTAAAACCTCAAGAATACAAAGCCGTTGTCAGCATCTTTAAACTCGGGTTCGGGTAGGCGGTCTTTTTCTTTCATATAGTGTCTTGTTTTAAGGAATAGGACCACCCCGTTTTTTCCGGAACACCTGTCAATGATTTTCCAAAGGTCTTTGACGGTTAAGAGACGCGGGGGATGTGAATCGTCGCGATTCAACCCGTACCGGAGTTCGCCGGCCGTTTTCAACAGATAGATATCGTCCCGTTTATAGAACCAGCAGACCGCATGGACCAGGTGATCCCCCGTGACAACCAGGGTGTCGGCATGGACCTTGTCCCGGTTGCGCAGGAGAAGCCTTTCCGGGGCCCTCTCTTCCAGAACGTAATCCGGCAGGGCAAAATGCCCCATGAATAGAATCGGCAGCGGGGCAAGGGCATACAGAGTCAGTTTCCTTCTCCACTCCGACCGGGTCGCTGAAAAAAAGGCCGCGGCGCCCCACGCCAGGAACCCGGCTGTGGCCACAATCCACTTCCAGGTTTCTGAAGGGTCATAGCCCCTGAAGCCGAGGAGCCCGGTTGTCTGGTTCAGCACAAGGCCGGCTCCAATCGCCCCCATGAAAACAGCCAGAGAGAACGCACACACGTTAAAGGCCCGCTTTTTTCCTTTCTCAAAGTAGTCTGTGAGCCCGATGGCGATGATGATAACAAGGGGTGGGAAACAGGGGAGTATGTAGGGAACGAGTTTCCCGCTGCAGGCTGAGAAGAACAGAAACGGAAACAGAAACCAGCATATGGCGAAACAGAGGAGCGGATCCCTGCGACGCACCCCCTCTTTGGTTTCCGATAAAATGGCAGGGACAAGGATCAGCCAGGGGAGCGCGCCTCCCGCCAGTATGGGCAGAAAGTACCAGAAAGGTTGCGGGTGTTGGCCCGGGACCGGTGAAATAAACCGTTTGATATGCTCGGTCCAGAAGAAATAGTTCCAGAAATCGCCCTCGCGGAGATGGATCATGATGCACCAGGGGAGGGTGACCAGCAACAGGGCCAGCACCGGGACCCAGGAAATCCTGATCAGTTCTTTAAAGCGGCGCTCCCACACCAGAAACGGCACAATGGTGATGAAGGGGACGGCAAAGGCCAGAAATCCCTTCACGAGAAATGCAAGCCCGCAACAGAGCCCGAAAAGGGCAAGAAAACCGGCCCGTTTTGAGGGGCGATCTTCCCTGTGAGCGCAAAAAAAGGATGCCATGGCCCCGGTCAGGAATAGGGTGAGCATGCTGTCCAGGATACTGATGACACCGAGGGCCAAGACCAGTATGCAGGTAAGATAGGCCGCAGCGGCCAGGATTCCGGCCTGAGATCCCCCGCCAAATCGCCTCATCAGAAAGAAGACTATTAACGCCGACATGCCGGTTGCCAGGGCGGACGCAAGGCGGACGGCGAATGCGTTTTCACCGAACAGGATAATGGACAGGGCGTTGAGCCAGTACCCCAATACCGGTTTCTCGAAATATCGGAGCCCGTTGAGATGCGGGACCACCCCGTCTCCTGAAGCGATCATCTCCCGGGGAATCTCGGCATACCGCGCCTCATCGGGAATAGTGAGGGGCCGCCATCCGAGCGGCAGGATATAGAGGATAAGAAAAATACCGATTAGGGCAACAGAATACTTCCTCATGACAAGACTTCTTACGGGGCCTCCCCCTGGCAGGAAACCCATCCCTCCCGTCCGGGGATCTCCTGTGGAACCATCACTGCGTGTCTTTTTTCGTGGGCATCCAGCAGCAATTCTCCAAGAGGGACCAGCGCCCCCCCCATGGACCGCACCATCTGCACAAACCGATCGAACATCCCGAGACAGATGATCCCTTCGGCCTCAGCGTGGATGGTCAGGACGTTGAGCCCTTCCGGTCTTAATAGAGAGAGCAGATACTCGTTATAATTGTCCTCCGATACGTGATTGCGGCCGATGACCTCGTCATACGTGGGAAGCGTCACCGGGATCTGGGGTTGAGGAAGGGCCGTTCCCCGGACGATCGGATAGAAGATCTCCCTGCCTCGGCAATCGCTGTTATAGCTGAAGGGGAATTTTGTCTTTTCCAGGAGGACGAGATCGGTGCATTTCCATGCAGGCGCCGCAGAACTGACGGGCGGTCGATCGATCGCTTGTCCCAGAAGCGCCACCCCTTTCTGGATGGAGCGGTATATGGCATCACCCGTCATATGGTCTATGGCTGTCTGCCATTGATGGTGATCCCATGCGTGCAGCCCGACTTCATGCCCGGCCTCGGAGACGGAACGGATGACAGGGGCCAACGTCCGGCCGATAACCGGGCCCGGCCAGAGCGTACCCCGGATCAGGATGTCCCATCCGTAAAGGCGTGACGCCTGTGTCCTCATCATCTTCAGAAAAAAACCGGGACGGATCAGCCGCCACAGATGCCGGCCCATGTTGTCCGGACCGA
>CAZACO010000360.1:0-4984 GCA_964483185.1 uncultured Desulfobacteraceae bacterium | reverse complement strand
GCGTCTGATGGCAAGTGAATCTATAAAATCTACAGGAGGAAAAGGAAACATGGCTCAGAATACACCACCGGAATGGATGAAAAAAATTCTGCACCACAACCCCGAATTTGCTGAACTGTATCGTGGCATGAGTGACAGGATATTGAAGGACGGGGCCATACCGGCCAAATACAAGATTCTCATGACGATGATTGTTGATGCAATCATGGCTCACTCCACGGGTTGCGCTGCCCTTGCCGACCGTGCCCGTGCAGCGGGTGCGTCTGAGGCCGAAATTAATGAAGCGATTGAGGTGGCCTACCTGTTTGGTGGAACGCCGGCCCTTGTGACTGCGACCAACGCCCTCAGCCTGTAAATCTGTAGAAACATGGAGACGTCTATGATTTTATGTTATTGCGGATTTGAGAGGCTTGCGCCGGCAAAAATCGAGTCTTAAGTTGAGAAAAGTATACAATCATAGACGCGTTACATATGGGTGGGCCGAGTACAATGCGGTGCAGGCGCCGTTAAAAGATCCTGTTGCCGGGAACCGGTATTTCGGATTCGGGATTAGAGAAAGAATCCATCATGTGGGGCAAGATCAGATACAACCTCAGACGACTTAAACGACACTGGAAAATCTACTTAACCGCTCTCGGGGTCGCTGTTACAGCTTCATGGGCCCTGACATATTTACCTGATTCAGATCAACCTACTTCAGGTTCCGCACCTGTAACAGAAGCGGTTGAGCTTGAAAAACTTCTTACACAAATTTATGAAAAGATGGGGTCTGAAAAGGTCGTAGAGACGCTTGGAAAACTTGTGATAGGGAAACACGTTACATTTAAGGGAAATGTGGGAGGAATTGCAAGGGAAGTTCAGGTAGAACCCTATAAAGACGGGTATCGATTAAAGAGCGGGGATAAAGAGGCTTACGCACAGAGACTTGGCAGGTTTGGAGTTGTCGGCCCATACAGTGTGAAGCTATTTGATAAATATGGAGGGCTGATAGATGAAGGTCATGGGAAGATTGCGAAAATGGAAAAAGAGGGGAAAAACGCGAGAGAGACGTATGGTGTGGAATGGAAGGGAGGGTATTTAGAAATAGGGGGTCTTGAAAAATAATAGAGTTGACGGCATCGGAGAAACCCGATCTGTCCTGCCAGAGGGGATGCGTGTGCCGCCCAAATGATGGCTTCTTGAGGGATCATCAATCCCCTATGACTTCCTTTTCAAGGGTCTCGGCCTATCCCGGAAAAGCGGAACAAGAAGTTCCTATCCCAAGCATATAGGTCCTGACGGTTCCTTTTTGCGTGCAGCATGTGATGAACCGCCAACTTAAAATGAGTTAATTTCGATTGATTTACAATAATCCTACTTGAATTATTTCCAAAAAATTCACAGAAATGCGTCATGGCACAGTTGCTGTACTTATTTCCAGGGAAAAAAAGAGAGTCTTCCCTGTCTTAAAGAAGATGGTGACGTCGTTCAAGATGCTCTGAAATGAGAGCAGACAGCATGAGATCGGAGGGGGTACGTGTTCGGAATAATCTTTATCCTCTTAGCGTTGGTTGTTTTATTTCTCACGATTGAATACCGGATCCATGTTCGCAATCTGAATTCCATCCCTGTCCGTGTGCACGTGAACGGTACGCGTGGGAAATCTTCTGTCACAAGACTCATCGCAAGTGCATTACGCGAGCACGGCGTGATTACCTTTGCCAAGACCACCGGCACGCTCCCGCGGATGATCATGAACGATGGCCAGGAGTATCCGATATACAGACCCGCCGGTGCAAATATCATCGAACAACTGCGGATCGTTTCCCTTGCAGCCAGAAACGGGGCACAGGCCCTTGTCATTGAGTGCATGGCCCTCCAGCCCCGTCTGCAATCGCTCACCGAACTGAAATTTGTCCAGGCAACGCACGGGGTCATAACCAATGCCCGCGCCGACCATCTGGATGTCATGGGTCCCTCTGAGGGGGATGTGACCCTTGCCCTTCTGGGGACCGTCCCTGAGCGAGGGGAATTGTTTACCGGTGAAAGGGATTATGTGGAAGCGTTCGAGGCGGTGTGCAGGGACAGAAACAGCCGTCTGCACATTCTGGAAGCGGCCGAGATAGAGGCGGTCACCGACGAAGAGATGTCGGGCTTCGGCTATGTTGAACACAAGGAAAACGTGGCCCTGGTCCTGAAGGTCTGTGCTACTTTAGGGATCCCTCGCCATGTGGCCCTGCGTGGCATGTGGCAGTGCGAACCGGATCCCGGCGCCATGAGTGAGTGCGAAATCGATTTCTTCGGCCGAAAGATCTTATTTGTCAACGGATTCGCTGCCAATGACCCCGAGTCTTCGGAACGAATCTGGCAAATGGCTATCCAGACCCATACCGATGTCGATCGTAAAATCATGGTATTGAATGCCCGCGCCGACCGCCCCGATCGTTCAAAACAGCTGGGGGAAGCCCTGGTTAAATGGAACCGGGCGGACCGCTATGTATTGATAGGAAGCGGGGTATATGTACTTTTCCGAACCGCCGTGGCCTGTGGTGTGGATTCATCCAAGTTTGTCTATGCAGAGGGGATGAGCGTCGGCAGGATCTTTGAAGAGATAGCAGGTCTCGCAGGAAGGTCCGCCATGGTCATGGGAATCGGCAATATCGGGGGCCCCGGAATAGAACTGGTGAACTACTTCCACAACCGAAAAACATTACGATGAGGTGATCGTATGGAAGATCTTATGAGTATCTCTATCGGTATCGGACTTGTCCTGAGTCTTGCCTTTTCTGAAATGCTGGGACTGACGGCCGGCGGTATGGTCGTTCCCGGATATATCGCCCTGTATCTGGATCGTCCCCTCGTCATCGCGCTGACGCTGATCGTCAGCTACCTGACCTATTTTATCGTGCACTCTTTGAGTGCCGTGATGATTATCTACGGCCGAAGAAGGACCGTCCTCATGATCCTTGTGGGGTTTGCCATAGGAACTCTCCTTAGGACCTTTGGAACAATGGCTCTTCCCACAACCACCATCGATCTGTCCATCGTCGGTTATATCATTCCAGGGCTTATCGCCATCTGGATCGACCGACAGGGTTTGGTTGAAAGTTTCTCGTCCCTTATCATTGCAAGCGTCATTGTCCGTATGATTTTGATCCTTATCACCCACGGGGAGATACATGTATGAAGAAGATCTACTGGCGTCCCAGCAAAGTCCCACGAGCAACCCTTCTGGTCTGTGCAATCATTGCCGTTGCAGCCCTGTCATCCGTGGAGCTTATAAAGACCAAAAGGAAATTGCCCTATTTTGAAGAGAAACAGGCCGCCTCCATTGCCATGAAAAGGGGAATGGAGATCATCAAGGACTACAAGGTCAAACATTTCGGTCCCATCGATACGGAAGCGGATCCGACAGGATCCGGTATGATCGGCGTTCCTCAATCTCCCATCACCAGCAACTTTGGACAGTTACGTGCAAAACACACGACCATAAACCCGAACTGGGCGGCCGTTATGGTGGAAATGTTCAAAAAGGCGGGCCTCAAAGAGGGGGATATGGTTGCCGCAGGTTTTTCAGGTTCTTTTCCTGCCCTTAATCTCGCCACGCTCGCAGCGGCCAAGGCACTCAAACTGGATGTGGTCGCGATCAGTAGTGTGGCATCCTCCACATGGGGCGCCAATATACCGGAACTTACCTGGCTGGACATGGAGCGTATTCTTCAGGATAGCGGCATTATCTCCACCCGGTCCGTCGCCGCCTCCTACGGGGGGAAGGAAGATATGGCGCTGGGAAGGTCCAAAACAGGCAAGAGATTGATGCACGAGGCCATGAAACGCAACGGGCTCATCCCCTTAGAGTTTGAAAACACAAAAGAGAATATTGACGAAAGGATGACAGTGTACAAAGAACACGCAGGAAAAAAGCGGATAGGCGCCTACGTGAATGTGGGCGGGGGGACCGTATCTGTCGGGACATCCGTGGGGAAAAAACTCCTCAGACCCGGTCTGAACCTGAAGCCACCGCCAGATCTGATCGGCGTTGACGGTGTCACCCTGCGGTTTGCCCGTGAAGGGAGGCCGGTTATTCATATGGTCTACATCGATCAACTGGTCAAGAAATACGGACTACCCGAGGAACCTCTCGTCATGCCGAGCGTGGGTGAAGGCCAGATATACCAAAAAATAGAATACAATCTTTACCTTGTCGCTGCCAACCTTTTGATATTATTGTTTGTCCTGTACGCTTTTCTGAAACTGGATATCGGCTACCGTATTTTCGGGACGTCCCGAATGAGCCAACCACCCAAACACCCCGAACCGATGGTATAAGATATTTCATCGGTTCAACCGCGGAAGTCACGTCCTTCTTTGATTTGCGGGACATCCATTGGTAATTCAGCAACTGGACCAGGCAAGGCAGGATTTACTGTCTGTTCGATGATACGGCCCTTCATTTTACCGCAGACACATTATTCTGCAATCAGGTTCTCGAAAAACCCCTTGATTTCCCCTTCTGAATATCCCAGATCGATCAATATCTCCTCTGTATTGGCGCCGCGTCGGCCCTTTGCCGGGGTGGCCCGGCCCGGCGTCCGGGAGAGCTTGGGGGCCGGCCCCGGCTGGAGCACGTCATCAATCGTAATGAGGACATCTCTTTCCATGTTATGGGGGTGTCGATTGACCTCATCCAGTTCCAGGACCGGGGCCACACAGGCATCCGTCCCCTCAAACACGGCGGTCCACTGATCCCGGGTCCTGGTCTTGAAGACGCCGGCAAAGCGGTGGGTCATCTCCGGCCATTTTGCCATATCCATCTGGTGAGGGAGGGACGACGGATCGATCTCAAGGCCTTTGACAAGCTCGGAATAGAACCTTCCCTCTATGGCGCCGACAGCCATAAACTTGCCGTCAGCGGTCTCATAGGTCTGGTAGAACGGGGCCCCGCTGTCCAACACGTTGGTCCCGATATCGAGGGTCATCAGGTGATGGGCCAGCATGCCGTAAA
>CAZACO010000359.1:0-4986 GCA_964483185.1 uncultured Desulfobacteraceae bacterium | reverse complement strand
GCTCCAGCCTCCGGAAGGCTTCTCGCACCGGCGTCCGGCTCACCTGGTAGGATTCTGCAACCTTCACTTCGAAAAGCCGATCCCCGGGGTTGAGTTCCCCACTGATAATGCTCTTCTTAAGATTGTCGTAAATCTGGTCTGCAACAGACATTGTGTCCCCCTGTCAGCGGCTTATCCGTTCATCAGACGGGTTTGCGGCTCGCGGCCTCGGCTCCTACGGCCGTGATCCGTGCACTCTCCACGAAAAGGGCGGCCGGGGAACCTGCCCCGGTGCGGGTCATGACGCTCCAGAATCGAAAATATCTGAATTACACAACAAGTATTCATGTGGGCGTGTATACATGAATTCATGTGTCCAGTCAAGCAATTTTTTTCAATTTCTCTATTTTTTTATAGGTTATCAAAATCACAAGGCTTTTCAGGTCAGCAGGGTATGGTGAATCCCTGCCCATCCCCTTCCGTGCCTGCACAGCTATTGCCCCGTTTGTCAAAAGATGGGTCCACACGCCGCCCCTGCGGCCGGCATCTTCTTACATGCCGCGGTGGCGAGGGTGTGTTGCACAGAGAAATCGCTTTCCCGGCGTATGGAGAGAAAAATCGGTAGGTGTCCAACGGCCCTGGCAGGTCTTCTGAAACTTCCCTTGTAATTTAGAATGGAGAGACGTAAAATAGCCCTGTATGTATAAATCTTACTCGATCTCTTGCTCGTGGATAGGGGAAAATGGAAGGTTTGGTCGACCGGTAACCTGCCGAATGCAAAGGAAACAGGCGGTGAAAAACCCTGTTTCTACAGGGCGCCAGAAAGGTCGTCTTAAGGGGACGCCTTTCATATAGTACATATACTAAGTGTGAATTCCTGACGGAGCACCCGTCTGGTGCTTTCACGCTGCAACAACAGATACTTTTTCAATAAATGAAGGTCTGTTATGCAATATGGGGGGTTATCAAAAGGGTAGCCGGTCCCGAATCCATATCAGACACCACCGTGCGCTTTTCCCAGGTCCCCGTTCCGCAAGGCCCGGCAGGGAATCAAAGAAGATCTCATCAATTGTCCATTGATTATTCCTGCTATACCTTCCTTGCCCGGGCTTCTCGATAGTGTGGGCTCAGATCTCTTTTTCATATCTTTCCAATAATTGTTCTTTGGGAGGTCATCTGCAAAATGTATTGATCGAGGCGAAGGGTGGCCATGAAAAGGAGAAGGAAAGAATGGCTGCCGGTCTATCTACCCCAAGCTTCGCAGGGAGATCGTCAGCAACGTATCGTAACTGCAGGGTGAATAACGATGGAGAACTTCACGGAAAAATTCACGATCAGGGTTACGGATAGTGGGGTTGTTATCACGGATAACAAAGAAAACAGCCTCAGCTTCAGTGCGGGGGAGGCATTAATGCTACTGGATATTCTCAGGAGTGAACAAGCCGAATTGAATGATATGGCCGAAGAGGCGTCACCGATCCCCGTAAAAATCCGTGTCTGATCCGGGCGGCGAAAAATGAAAGACAGAATCCCCGGCTGCACCTGGGTGATTTTCATCCTCATCGGGTTGCTGCTTGGTTCGCAATCCATGGCAGCACAGACCCAGGGCAGCGTGCCTTATGTTGTGGACATCCGTGGGGCCCCTGCAGAGCCTCCCGACGTCCTAAGACTCCTTCGTGAAGTGTCCCAGTCTGTTCAGAAAAAGGATGATCCGCCACCGTCCGTGTCCCTTTTGAAACGACGTGCCGAGGGTGACCTTCCGGAGATGCAGAAGGTCTTGCGATCCTTTGGCTTTTTTCGGGGAAAAGTGAGCGTGGACATCCTGGCTGCCGAACCCGGCTACGTGCCCGATCCCGAGAACGTTCAAAGGGGGCCGGATCCTGGCCCTCCAGCGGCAAGACCTGTGACCGTTCAGTTCCAGATCGATTCGGGACCGCGGTTTACATTCTCGCAGCCGTCCATCGAGTTGGCCAGTGGTGTCCCTTCGGGCACGCTTGCTCCGCCCACCCCTGCCGAGGCCGGTATCTTGGATAACGCGCCCTATGCCGCCGGAAAGGTTGTGGAAGCAGGCAAATTCATCCTCAACTACTACAAAAACAGGGGCTACCCGTTCCCGAAGATCGCCCACCGCGAGGTGGTTGCCGATTTTGCCGCAAACAGGGTACGGGTCCGGTTTCAGGTGGTGTCGGGAACGCACGCCCTGTTCGGGGATACCCGTGTCGAAGGCCTTGAGCGGCTGGACCCCGAATACGTCCACGAACTGATCCCCTGGAAAGCAGGCGAACCCTACGACATCCGCCTCATCGATAAGGGCCGCAGGGTCCTTTTTGATACCAATCTGTTCGGCATGGTTGAGTTCGACAACCCAGATAAGGTGGATAACCGGGACCGGCTGCCGATCACGGTTCGGCTTAAGGAACGATCACGGCGCACGATCCGCCTGGGCGTTGAATACACCACCGACTACGGGCCGGGCGTGAACGGTAGTTGGACCCACCGGAACCTTTTCGGAATGGGCGAAAAACTGACCGCAAGTGCCATTTTCAACAGCAAAATCCGTACGGCCTCGGTTCGATTTGACAAACCGATGTTCTTGGATAAAGACAACACCTTTGTGGCTGACAGCGCCTTTAACGACGAAACCACGGATGCCTACGACGCCCGGTCAATAGATGTATCGACGATACTGCAGAGGCGGTTCACCCCTACCTTTGTGGCGGGCGGCGGCGTCGGTTTCCGTTACGGCCGTGTCAAGCAGAAAAGCAACGACCAGCGCAGCACCTATCACCTGTGCTATCTCCCCTTCACCGCCACCCAGGACACCCGAAAGGATCTGCTCAACCCGATCCAGGGCTACGAACTCTCCCTGACCATGGCCCCGTATCAGGATGTGGTGAACCGGGACACCCGTTTTTTCCGCTACCTCCTGTCCGGGAGTACCTACTATAATTTCAATTCCGGTGACAAGGTGGTCGTTGCGGTGCGGGCGGCCTTTGGTCAGGTTTTTGGCATCAGCCATGATGAGATGCCTGCCGATCTGAGGTTCTATGCGGGTGGCGGCGGTTCGGTCAGGGGGTATGCTTACCAGCTTGCCGGTCCCGTACAAGGGGATGTCCCCCTGGGCGGTCTGTCAGTCCTGACGTTTTCCCTGGAGCTGCGCTTCAAGGTTACGGATTCCATCGGACTGGTTCCCTTCCTGGACGGTGGTACGGCCTTCCTGGACAGGGTGCCGGATTTCGGCAGCCAGGACATCCTTTATGGGGCGGGCCTGGGTCTCAGATATTATACCGCTATCGGTCCGATCCGTCTGGATGTGGCAGTGCCCGTTAACAAACGCAAGGGCGTTGACGACAGCTTCCAGTTTTATGTCAGCATCGGTCAATCGTTTTAAATGATGGAAATGCCTGAAAACAAGACACAGATAAAAAGGCGCCCCCTCTGGGTGCGATGGCTCTTTTTTTCAGCCCTCGGATTCATCCTCTTCATTGTCCTCACCTGGGCCGGGCTGCAGACCCGTTGGGCCAAGAATCGTCTGGCCGGGCTGGTCGCGTCCGCCACCGCGGGCATGGACGACTGTCGTGTGACCCTTCAGGGGCTCGACGGGCTGATACCCTTTTCGATTGTTTTTGACCGCGTCCTTCTCTCTGATGCGAAGGGTGTATGGCTTGAAGCCCGCAACGCGGATATCTCTCTGAAGCCCGCAGCGCTCCTCGCGGGAATTTTGGAGGTGGGATGGTTTCGGATGGAAGGCCTGTCCATCTCCCGGCTACCCGAATCCGCGAAAGCGGCGGCAGGTAAAAAAGAAGAAATTGCCCGGGAAAACGGTCCCCTCTCCCTCCCCCATGTCATGGTCCGCGACATCCGTATCAACCACATCGATCTGGGGAGAGAGGTGGCAGGCGCCGCCATGGCGTACAGCCTGCAATCAAAGGCAGAAACCAGAGGCCGGCAAATTGAGATCCAGGCCCTGCTCCAGGATCTTCATCACCCAAACGACGCCCTCCGTTTGACGGCAGCGTACGACCTGAAAACCCGGCAGATGGCGAGCGACCTGACCTATCGCGAGTCAAAGAAGGGTCTGGTGGCCGGTCTCATGGGCCTGTCAGACGCCCAGGGGATAGCGCTTCATTTAAAGGCCGACGGTCCCCTGTCCCGCGTAACGGGACGTCTGGACCTCGAGATAAGAGGGTACGGTGCGGCCGACCTCGGTTATCAGGTCGGTCTGGGCGACGATATAACCGTAGCCGTGGATGGACAGATCAGGGCCGAAAATCGCTGGGTCCCGGAGAATGTGACCGCAGCATTGGGGGGCCTGAACCTGGAGATTCAATGCCGTGCCGCTGTTTCATCTGAACAGAAGATTCAGGTAAAGACGTTCGCGGCCAAGGCCCCTTCGACTACCATCTCAATGGAGGGAACTGCTGATCTTGCAAAGGGCCGTATGGATATGCAAACAATGGTTTCCCCCGTGGACATCTCCCCATTCCTCCGGGGAAGCGGTCTTGAACATCATGCCCTGGGGCCGGTGAGGCTGACGGCAAAGGGGCCTTTCAGCCGGCCGGAGGTCATGGTGGAGACCACCATCGGCACACTCCGGACACAGGGAGCGACTCTGGAAGAGATCACTCTGGAGATCCGGGCGGATTTCGAAAAGGATTTTAAGGGTATCAAAAAAGCCAAGGTATCGTTGACAGCGCGGAAGGTGGAGGTGCCTCAGACCCCGGCGCTCAAAGGGCCTCTTCAGGTGGAGGTGGCCGCAGAGAGTCCCGATTTCAAGAGGTGGGATATTGAAACGCTTCATCTGACGGCGCCGGAGGTGGAGGTGCGTTCGGCAGGTGCCCGGATCGACACGACAAGCGGCAATTTCTCTGCCGATCTCTTTGCCCAGATCCATCGTCTCGCTCCCCTGCTTCCGCCCGGGGCGGGGGATGTGGACGGCCGGTTGGTGATGCGCGCCCGGGCAGACGGCAACACCACGACCCGACAGATCGGGGCGGACCTGAACGT
>CAZACO010000358.1:0-4988 GCA_964483185.1 uncultured Desulfobacteraceae bacterium | reverse complement strand
TGGTATTGAGGACCGAGAAGATGACAATGGTGGCCAGGAACACAATGAGCCTTCGATGGGCGGTCGATCCCGCTATGGGTATGTTACCGGGTTTTTTCAAGGAACCCCCCGTCCGCGGCAAGGGCCTGTAGGGCCCTGTCCTCATTCTTCTTCCGGGTCCTGCTCTTATGATCATCATCCATTTTGAAAGACCCTTTTCTAACTCCTTTCTCCCCTGCTTTGTGCATCAAACAGAGGCAACTACTCACCCATCTTCATGACCTTATATATCAAAGCATCCCAGGTGTACACCCCTGAAAGGACCAGTAGGAGAAGAAGCTGACTTGAAAGTTTCTGCGAATGCCCTGAGGCGGAAGCGGTGCAACGAGTATCCAGAAACCAGTATCCAGCATCCAGTCCCCGATTTCCATTGACTTTGAGGTTAGATTCTTTATAAACGATTTTAGGCAATATTGCTGTGCCGGTGTTATTCTTTCGACCCTCTGCACCCATATTCCCATCCGAGGGAACGAATGAAGGGGAATTTGCGAGGTTGATAAAGAACGGGAGAATTTTCATGGAACAAAAACATTTCCTGCGGCTAACCGATTATCGTAGATATCCGGAAGGAGAAATGAGGAGACGGGCATCGCAGTTTTATGCGGAGATGGCGCGACGGCGAAGCGTACGCGACTTCTCAGACCGTCCCATCGATCGTACTATCATCGAGGATTGCCTGAAGGCCGCTTCCACGGCCCCAAGCGGCGCCAACCAGCAGCCATGGCGCTTTATTGTTGTGTCCGACCCCACCGTTAAACGCCAGATTCGTGAAGCCGCTGAACAAGTCGAGAAGGAATTCTACACCCAAGAATCCACTAAGAAGTGGGTAAGCGCTCTTGATCATTTAGGGACGGTCCCAAGCAAACCGTTTTTGGAGACAGCCCCCTATCTGATCGTAATATTTTCTCAACTCTACAACTATTGCACAAACGGCGAAAAAAACAAACACTATTATGTATGGGAATCAGTGGGTATTGCCACCGGTATGCTCGTTACCGCCCTACATCATGCGGGACTGGTTTCATTGACCTACACGCCCAGCAGGATGAGGTTCTTAAATAGGATACTGTCAAGACCATCAAACGAAAAACCCTTTATGATCCTTGTTGTTGGATATCCATCAGAAGATGCGGTTGTACCGGCTATCAGGAAGAAACCGATTGAAGATATTGCTCAATTTATATAGGCGAAGGGCGCCAATTCCGGGAAGTTATTTTTGCGCGAGCCCTAATTTCAGAAAGGGACCTAAATGACCGTGGAAATCTATGTGGGTGCCGATACCTGCCCAAAGGGCTGGTCCTTAACGGCCATCCGATGGCTTCAATAGTCCTGTCCGTGTTCCGGGCATGCCTGGAGGAACAGATGTCTGATCCAATCTATGAACAGCAGCATGGTTATTACCTGGAAGAAATATCGCTCGGCATGAGCGCCATTTATGCGAAGACCCTTACAGAGGCAGATGTGGTCTTATACGCTGGTGTTTCGGGGGATACCAATCCGCTTCATCTCAATGAGGAGTTTGCCTCTCAAACCCGGTTCAAGACACGGGTCGTTCATGGGATGTTGACCACGAGCCTCTGGTCCACCCTGGTCGGTACCCGTTTGCCGGGTCCGGGGTCCGCCTACATGAGTCAAGAGATGAAGTTCATCAAGCCGGTGCATGTGGGAGAGACGGTTACGGCAAGGGTGACCGTCGCGGAAATAGATCAGAAAAAACAAAGGGTGGTTCTGGATGGAGAGTGCCGAGTGGGCGAAACCTTGGTAGCCTTTGGGCGGGGTGTGGTGTGGGTGCCGAAACGAAACAGCGCACCCAAAAAATGATGAAACACCTTTCAGGACTGGGCGGCTTTGAGGCTTTGCGCGAGGTTTTTGCCCGTCTCTGCTCTACGGAAGATGCCAAGGAAGGGGTCAGGGCCTTTATGGAGAAACGAAGTCCCACCTGGAAAGAAAAACAGGGGGTCTTTACGGATCAGCCGAATAAGATGCAGACAGGGGCCGGATAAACGGACGTTGTTTCTTTGTTGACATGTGAGTACAAAAAGGTTCCCGGAAAACCGAATGTCCTCTTTCTCCCTGCGGCCTGCCGGCCGCTGAAATATCTATGAATACGACTTTGTTTTCTAACGGAACCATCTTTCCTGTATCGGATCTCCATTCAGCCTTCCACCCATTGCACAACGGTCTCCACCTGTGGTAAAAGATCGTGGACGGAGACGATCGGTTTATGCAGCTTTGCAACATCCTGGACGAATTGGAGATAAGGAGGTATTATCATGATCAGTCAAAAAATGGAGGCGGCCTTGAACGGTCAGGTAAACAAGGAGATGTACTCGGCGTATCTCTACATGGCCATGTCGGCCCACTGTGATTCCATCGGACTCAAGGGTTTCGCGAACTGGTTTATGGTCCAGTATCACGAAGAAATGCTGCATGCCATGAAGATATACGAGTATGTCCAGCGACAGGGAGGCAGGGCGAAACTGATGGCCGTTCCGGAACCTCCCTTTGAATGGGAATCGCCGCTTCAGATGTTCCAAAAAACACTGGAACACGAGCAGTTCATCACCCAATCTATCCATGATCTTGTGGATCTTGCCATCCAGGAGAAGGACCACGCAACCCACATCTTTCTCCAGTGGTACGTTACCGAACAGGTGGAAGAAGAAGAAAACGACAACGACATCCTGGCAAAGCTCAATCTGGTGAGTGGGGATTCGGGAGGCAACAACGGTCTTTTTATGATCGACAAGGACCTGGCCGCCCGGATGACCACGGTTCCCACGGATTTCAGCAAGGGGATTGAGGCAGCCCTGAAGGCCAGCCCATAGAGAACGGGGATAGGCCCGTCGGGCGTGAGCACCTGGGCTCTGCGCTGGTAAAAATGCAAGTCTCCCATACAGAGTATAACAGGCTATTGTCGATCGGTTGTGGGAGATAAGAGGTGCGGGATCAAGCGGTTTGTCGAGTTGAGCAGATTTTAATGATATGGGGGGCACAGGGATGAAGATTCTCGGTCTGATTGGAAGCTACAGGAAGAATGGGAATTCTGATATTCTGGCCAAGGAGGCCCTGATGGGTGCCGAGGAGGCAGGCGCCGAGGTGGAACTCCTGCGTCTGACCGACTATGAGATCAAGCCCTGTCAGGGATTCGGACTCTGCCTTTTCCGGGAGGAAGGCTGCCACATCAAGGACGACGTCAAATTCATCTGGTCCAAAATTGGCGAGGCGGACGGTATCCTTCTCAGTGTGCCCTGCTATTTCTTGGAATCAACGGCAGTGGTGAAGCAGCTCATTGATCGTGCATGGGTCCTGGCGCATCGGGGCACCTTTCGCGGGAAATACGCATCGGTAATGGTCCCCTATGCCACAAGGGGATGGATCCCCTATGCAATGCTCCAGCCGAATATCTTCTTGGGCATTCTGGGTCTCAAGATCATCCATCGTGCAGCATTCAACGTCCAGGGATTAGGGGAAGCCGTCCATGACGATACAGCCATCAAAAAGGCCCGGAGGATCGGCATGGAACTCGCCCGCGCGGTCCTGGATCAGGATCCAACCTATTGCTCGGAGCGGGGTCTCTGTCCGATCTGTCAGGACCGGAACATCAGAATCCTGAAGGACCACCAGGCCGTGGAGTGTCCCACCTGCGGGATCCGGGGGACGCTCACGGTCCAGGATGGAATGATCGATGTGGTTTTCGATGAGAGCGCAGTGTCAACCTATCGGTTTGATCCGGTGGTAGCCTATAACCACTTTACCTATCATATCAAACCTTCCAGGGATTACTTTTTGCGGACCAAAGAGGAACGGAAGGCCAAGGGCAGGTTTTACAGGGATTATCTGAAGGATGAGGGGTGATATTATGAAGAAATACACGGTCCACCTTCGGTATTATATCGGCGACCCCCTTGAGGAGATCCGTCAGGAAGACCTGGATCGGATTGGGAAAACGAACGGGGTGGAGATCCTTTTCGAGAAGATCGATAATCGGGCGTTGAACAACGGGATCATGAAAGAAGAAACGCTGGGCAAGGCCATCGAGGAGATTACGCAGGACGTGATAACAGTGGCCCACGGGGACGAAACCCCCTTCAGGGAAGCGATCGTGGCCATATACGAACGGTACAGATCCCCCAGAACAGTTTACGGTTTCTGGGGGAGCAGCAAGGACGGAGAACGGATTGCAAAGGAGATTGCGGACGAAACCGGCGGGGGCTGGTAATGGGAGACGCCGCGTCAAGAGAGATTCAGATTGTTGCCATCGGGCTTCCGGGGATAACAAGGAACGTGTCCAATGCCTTAGGGCCTCGGCAAAAAATACTTACACCTCTTGCTTGTCTTTTGGCCCGTCTACTGCGTTACATCCACCGACACATATTTTATAATATGCACCGGTGGATGTGCCTTGTATACAAACCAACATCCGGCGCAATCTTGCGCAATTATTTCTTGCCGAGGCCCTTAAGACAAAGGGACTTGTAACTCGCGTCTTTATTTGTTGTATATAAATCCTATTTTATTTTTAATGGTGAAAAGATGGAAAAAAAATTTGATGGTAAAAAGACGGCCAGGTTGGGCACAAAAAAGAAACCTGCTGTTGTTGAGGTTCAAACAGAAGAAAGATTGAAAGAAGTAGCATCCATATTTGAAGAAAAAGGTTGGGAATATACCATTGGATTGGACCCGGATAAACCGGAGGATATTACCGATTTAGACATATTGTTGAATCGCCCGGAACCGGTTACAGTCGAAAAGAAGGCTGGACGCAATGATCCCTGCCCATGTGGAAGCGGAAAAAAATATAAAAGATGCTGTGGTAAATAAGGCCGTATGATCAATGCGAGCGGTTAAGATTCAAAAACCATCAAAAAAAGAGGAGGAGACCTATGGATGGATTTAAAGATACCGATCTTGTGTGCGTGACGCGGTACTGTCCACACTGCGGAAGC
>CAZACO010000357.1:0-5010 GCA_964483185.1 uncultured Desulfobacteraceae bacterium | reverse complement strand
CCTGAATGAGAGGATGTCATGCCCGGTCGGCAGATTTTTTTCAGACATTGAAAAGCGAGTCCGGAAAGAATCCAAATTTTTGGAGCACCTCACCCGGTCACGAATCGAATTCCTCAGGGCAGTGAAATGTTTAGTTGATGAAAAGATAGAACACCTTGAAAAAGAGAGCACTCCCCGGGGAAGGAAAAAGGTGACCAAGATCAAGGTGGAATAGGATACTGGATGCTGGATACTGGATACTGGATTTTCCAAGTTTGATGGTCCCGTAAAAAATATGTTTTCTCGCAAAGGCGCAAAGAACGCCAAGAAAAGATCTTTTAATATTAACAAGTTAACTTTGCGAGCTTTGCGCGAGATTTTGACTTTTTACGAATGCATCAAGTTTGAAGTTACGAGTTTGGAGTGCCGAATCACGCCTTGGCGTGATAGAAATGAAAGGATTCCGATTTGAACTTTTAACTTCACACTCCACACTCCGAACTTCATAACCGGTTACGCGTTTTTCAATCGTCCTTCGTCAATCGTCAATCGTCAATCATAAAGGTGGATACGAGCCAATTGGAGATTACAAGCATCAAAGGATTTAGAGATATCCTGCCCGAAGCAATAGGCCCCTGGCAATGGCTCGAGGCTCAAGCAAGAAGCGTTTTCGAGGTCTTTGGGTTCCGGGAGATCAAGACCCCTATCCTGGAGAAAACAGAACTCTTCAGCCGCGGGATTGGTCAGGAAACCGATATTGTGTCAAAGGAGATGTACACCTTCAACGACGTGAAGGGTCGAAGCCTGACCATGCGGCCCGAGGCTACGGCATCCGTTACGAGGGCCTATATCCAGCACAGGCCCTATCAGACATATCCGATACAGAAATTTTACAGCATCGGCCCGATGTTTCGGCATGAGCGTCCCCAGAAGGGAAGATTCAGGCAGTTTCATCAGATAAACGCAGAACTGTTCGGTGATCCAGGCCCAAAGAGTGACGCGGACATTATCTTCATGTCCATCTCCCTGTTCGAGTCTCTCGGCCTTGGCGATTTAATCCTGAACCTCAACTCCCTGGGATGCCCCGAGTGCCGACCTCGGTTCAAGGAACGACTTAAGGATTACCTGGCCGACAGAAAGACGCTGCTCTGCCCTGACTGCCAGAGAAGGGCTGACACAAACCCCTTGAGGGTCTTTGACTGTAAGATTGATTCGTGTAAAGAGGTTGTCTTGGACGCACCGTCCATCGCCGAGTTCCTTTGCCGGGAATGCAGGGAGCACTTCGCGTCTTTGCAGAATTATCTCAATGACTCGGATATCCCGTTTGTCCTGAACAGCCAACTCGTCAGGGGGCTTGATTACTACAACCGGACCACCTTCGAAATACAAACGGAACGCCTCGGCGCACAGAATGCCGTGGCCGGCGGGGGCCGATACGATGGACTGGTAAAACTTCTTGGCGGTCCTGACCATCCTGCTATCGGCTTTGCAGTGGGTGTGGAAAGGGTGGTATCTCTGATTGAAGATGAGCGCCCCTTTCCGTATAAGAGACCCGACCTCTTTATCGCCGCCCTGGGGGAACCTGCTGACAAGGCCGCTTTCAGATGGATGGAGGCCCTGAGGGGAAACGGCCTGTGGGTGGAACTCGACTACGCATCAAAAGGCCTCAAATCACAGATGAAAAAGGCAGGTCGGCTTGGGGCTAAAAAGGTCCTGATTGTGGGAGACAATGAATTAGACGCCGGGAGGGGGCTTCTGAGAGATATGCTGACCGGGGAACAGGCAGAAGTCGATCTTACGGATATCATAAAGGTTTTAAAAGGGATTTTTAAAGATGAAAAAGAGCGAGAATCTGAGGATTGATGCATTAGAAAACTGGATGCGCACACACGACTGCGGGGCGCTCAGGCGAGATGATGTGGGTCGGGAAGTGGTCCTGATGGGGTGGGTCAACAGCCGGCGGGACCTCGGGAACCTGATCTTTATTGACCTCAGGGACAGGGAGGGGATCACGCAGGCCGTCTTTGACCCGCAGATGGAAACAGAAACACATCAGAGGGCCCATGTTTTGAGAAACGAGTGGGTCGTGGCGGTCAAGGGAAAGGTGACGCCCCGGCTTGAGGGACAGGAAAATACCCAGATGCCCACCGGGGAAATAGAACTGAAGGTAACGGGGTTAAAGATCCTCAATATTACCGAGACCCCCCCATTTCAGGTGGATGGGGCCGTGGACGCCTCCGAGACCCTGCGATTGAAGTACCGGTATCTGGAACTCAGAAGGCCGCAGCTCTTTCATAACTTCCGCAAGCGCCATCGTATCGCCTCCTGCATCAGGCAATTCTTGGACCAAAAAGGTTTTATTGAGGTGGAAACCCCTTTTCTGACCAAAAGCACGCCGGAGGGGGCCAGGGATTATCTTGTGCCGAGCAGGGTCAATAAGAGCATGTTTTATGCCCTGCCCCAGTCGCCTCAGCTGTTTAAACAGCTTCTCATGATGGCCGGATTTGATCGCTACTACCAGATCGTCCGCTGCTTCAGAGACGAAGACCTCAGGGCCGACCGACAGCCTGAATTCACCCAGGTGGATATGGAGATGGCCTTTGTTGACGAAGACCGGGTCATGGAGGTCTTCGAAGGGATGATGGCCGAGCTTTTCGAAAAGATATTACACCGCAACATCACCCTGCCGATGCCGCGTCTGACCTACCAGGATGCCATGGACCGGTTCGGAACCGACAGACCTGATTTGCGGTTCGGTATGGAGATCTGCGACATCACCGATGTGGCAGACAGATCCGATTTCAGGGTGTTTAAAGGCGTCATCGCATCAGGGGGGGCGGTGAAGGCGATTCGGGCAGAGAAAGGAGCGCCCTCTTATTCCAGAAAAGGGCTGGATGAGCTCTCTGAGGTGGTAAAAGGTGCCGGGGCCAAAGGGCTGACCTGGATCAAGATCACTGAAGAAGGCTGGCAGGCCTCTCTGACCAAGTTCTTTGAAGAGGGGGAGCGGCAGGTCCTCGACAAGAGGCTCGATGCCCGACCCGAAGATCTGATTCTCATGGTGGCGGATACACCGGAAATCGTAAATCAGGCATTGGGGGCCCTACGGCTGGAAGTGGCTCGACAACAGGATTTGATCCCGAAGGATGACTATGCCTTTGTATGGATCACCCGGTTCCCGTTGTTCGAGTATGATGAGACTGAAGAGAGGCTGGCGGCGGTCCATCATCCCTTCACCTCTCCTCTCGAAGAAGACGTGGACATCCTCGCCGAAACCCCCGAGCGCGTCAGGGCAAGGGCATATGATCTCGTTTTGAACGGGTCAGAAATCGGCGGGGGGAGCATCCGGATTCATAACCTCGCCATTCAAGAGGAGATCTTCCGGACCTTGGGCATATCCCCTGAAGAGGCTCAATCGAAATTCGGGTTTCTATTGGAGGCACTCAAGTATGGTGCCCCTCCCCACGGGGGAATGGCGCTGGGGTTTGACCGGTTAGTGGCCCTCATGACCGGGGTTCAATCGATCAGAGAGATCATCGCCTTTCCCAAGACCACCAGCGCGGCCTGCCTGATGACCGATGCCCCCTCCCGGGTGGACACCGAACAACTCAAAGAATTAGGCCTCCGCCTTTATGCTGAAGGCACTTAAAATTGAGACTGGAAATTCGAAATTTGACGACTTTTTGCGAGTTCATCAAGGTTTACAACTCCGGCCTTTCGTCCATTTGGCATCTCACCCCAGTCCGAAGATTCCCATCTCCATGGCAGACAGCTTTCTAGACAACCCTGAGCCCCTGAACCTTGAACGCTGAACGCCTCTTATGTCGCTTTTCCCCTTGAATACCTGAACTCAGTGCCTATTTTTCTTGACAACCGGAATTTTGTCAGGCATAAAGCCAAGATTTAAAATCTATATTTCTAAAGAAAGGATGTGGTTAAAATGGTTTGTTCAACCGTAAAGGAAGGTCAGGACTGTTTCTTCATGACCAAGAAAGGCTGTGGGTTCAATGGCGGCACATGCCATATCATTGTTGAGGCATGCGAGGGCTGCCAGAGAGTCGCAGAATATCCCAACGGCAAATACTGCATGGTATCTCCTGATCCTGCCGCCAAGTGGCGTACGGCGGCCTGCAATATGGCTACCCACCTGCAAGCAACTGCCAAAAAAGAAAATGGGAAGGTGAATCCGCTCAAGGCGTCGAAGCGCCTTGCGCGTTAAGCTGTCCTTGATCACGGACAGCCCCGACCGGCCCTGGGTTCTATCTTGAGGCATTCATGACCGCTTCAAATGCGGCCACGCATGTTTTGTCCCATTTTGAGCCGGCATTTTTCTTTAATATGTCGAGCGCAACCTTCGGGTCCTTCCCCTTCTGATAGGGCCTATCGGTCGTCATGGCGTCAAAGGCGTCGGCCACGGCCAAGACCTTGGCGCCCAAAGGGATCTCTTTGTCCTTGAGATGGCGGGGATAGCCTTTTCCGTCAGGCCGTTCGTGATGACAGTGCACATAATTGAGGGCCGGACCTAAAAAATCAAGGGCCTGCAGGATGTCTACGCCCGTAGCAGGGTGGCTCAGGATTTCTTTGACGACTTCCGGCGGGTTTTTGGCATCATGGGGATTGAAAAGCCGATCCGAGAATCCTATTTTACCGATATCATGCAGGATTCCGCCCAAACGCACATATTCCACATCCGGATCCTCCATCCCCAACTGCCGGGCCATTTGAACGGCTAAGCGAGCAACCCGTTCGGCATGGCCCTCGGTGTAGGCATCCCGGGCAGCCAGGGCATGGGCCATGGCCGAGACTGCGTTGATCGTGCTTTGCCTGATCTTCTCGTTCAACTCCTCGAGTTCCTTGACCATGAGCTCTAACCGGTATTCTCTGGCCTCCACCTTTACCATCATGAGTCCCATGGCCTCCGCAATGGCCCGGACCGGTTCAGCCTGATCTTTCCGGGTAAGTTCCATGATATCGTTGGAGTATTTGCCTGCCGCGATCTCCTCGATGATCTCCAATAGACGATCAATGGCCATC
>CAZACO010000356.1:0-5025 GCA_964483185.1 uncultured Desulfobacteraceae bacterium | reverse complement strand
TGCCTAAGTACAAACCAGATAGCCGCAGTCGCCAGCAGGATCAACTGGATTTAAACAATTTCATAAATATCGTCAGTGACGAATTTCAATTGCGCAATTTATTTATAAGAAAATTAATTACTTCACACAAACTCCTACTAATTGACTATTATTAGAACTACAACTATGACTACTTCTACATACATCATACTTTAACATTATTGTATGTGTTAATTAAAGTACTCATCTTAAATTACAAAAAATTTAGAAAAAATCTATATATAAATGTTTCGTCTATAATTCATATCTTGTCTCCAAATTATAAAATGGAAAGGAGATTCTTTTTTTCTTTTTTGAATAATTAAAATATTTTTTTGCAATTTTTTCTTCCAAAATATATTTAACTTTAATTTTCTTTATGATATTATGTCTCTCCAAAAATATTTTAAAAAAAGAGATTTAAAAAAATCAGGTGAACCAGAACCAAAAATAAAATCATCTCCTAAAAAAATTTATATTATACATAAGCACCACGCATCGCATCTTCATTGGGATTTAAGATTAGAAATGAATGGAGTTTTAAAATCATGGGCAGTTCCAAAACAACCTCCAAAAACAAAAGGAACAAAAAGATTAGCTATACAAGTTGAAGATCATCCTATTGAATATGCAAATTTTAAAGGAATAATTCCAGAAGGAAATTATGGTGCAGGAAAAGTTGAAATTTGGGATAAGGGAACTTATGAACTTCTTGAAAAAAACTCAAAGAAAATTATTTTTGAGTTATATGGAAAAAAACTCAAAGGAAAATATTGTTTAATAAAAACAAATTATCAAAAAAATAAAAAAAGTTGGTTATTTTTTAGAATCTGATTATTTTCTAAATTTTGATCTTGAATTAAATCTTCTATTTCCAACATTTAAAGAACTTCTTTTCTTTTGTGTTTCTTCTTCTCCACTCATCCACCAATCTAACTCTGGAATATTAGCTTCAATTCCTTTAGCTTTGCAATATCCTTTTGCTAATAAATAAAATATAACTCCTAAACTTTTTGGACTTTTGTTATTTCCAATAATAATTTGAGAAGCTCCTTTTGAAAAATTATTTGTATCACAAATCATTAGAACTTTTTTATTTATATTTAATGTATCATTTAAAGCATTTTTATCAAGCCAAGAATCAGTCACAATAGTTAATTCATTTTCAAAAAAGTTAGGTAAAGTAGTATTTGTTAAAATTCCTGCAGGATATTTTTTTGTGAAAACTCTTATTCCAGTAATTTCCCCAAACATTTCTGCAACTTTCCATCCTGCTTGTCTTTTGCATACGAGAATTACATCTTTAGCTTCAAATTTTGATAAATATTCTATTCCTTCTTTTAATTTTTCATCAATTAAATCTGTATTAAAAATAGCAAGACCATCTGCTCTTCTTCTATAAACAAAAGGTTTCATATCAGGAGTAACAACTCTTGTTCCTAAGTAGATTCCAGATTTTACATATTCTTCTAATTGAATAAGCATATCTTCTCTTTTTTTTATCTTAATCTGTTCTTTCAAATCTTCTGTCTTAGGAGCTTCAGTTACTTTTTCCTTTAATTTTGCTACTTTTTCTAAAAGAGTTTTCTTTTTATCTTCTATACTTTTTTCAGTTTTCAAAGATTCTTCTTCTGCCTTTTTTGTTAAATTAGAGTCTTCTGTTTCAGAAGGTTCATCTAATTTTTCTTTAGCAGATTTTGAAGTTTTTCTCTCAACTTTCTTTTTGGATTTAGTATTTGTTTTGGAAAGAATTCCTTCTTTTACTTTCTCTACAATTTCTTCAGTTGCTTCTTTTACTTTTTCAGCTCCTTCTTCAAGAATCTCTTTTGTTTCTTCTAATCCTTCTTCTACTTTCTCTTTAATATTTTCAATTATGTCCGTCATAAGAATTCAGATGAAAATTACTTTAAAAACATTTTGTCTATCTTATTTTAAACTTTTTTCAATTTCAATCAATCTTTTAATTTTAACTTCACGTTCTTTTCCAGTAATTCCACATTTCAAAAAATCCGCACTAAATCCAAAAGCTAAATCAGCTAAAATATTTTCTTCAGTTTCTCCACTCCTATGAGAGAAAACCAATTTAATATTATTTTTTTTAGATAATTCACAAACTTCTTTTACTTTAATTAAAGAACCAATCTGATTAGGTTTTACAATAATTGCATTAATACTTTTCATTTCAATAGCTTTCTTTAATCTTTTAGGATTAGTTACAGTTAAATCATCTCCAACAATCAAACTCTTTGGAAATTTTTCAAGAAGTTTTGCAAAACTTTCAAAATCTTCTTCATCAAAAGGATCCTCAATATAAAATAAATTAAAGTTCTTAATTAAATTAGATAAATAACTCATCTGCTCATCAGAATCTCTCTTTAGCATAGGATTTTTGTAAAGATATTTCTTTCTTTTATAAAAACCAGAACTCGCAACATCAACACCAAGACTCAAATATAATTTTTTGCTATCCCATGAATTATCTTTTACATCTTTCAGAATATCAAGAACTCTCTTATCATCAAAAGAAGTCATCCATGCATTTTCATCATTTTTTTTATTTTCAAATTTTTTATCTACATTTTTTAAAATAATTTCAGCATCAACTTTTGCATTTTTATTCCCATTATATGCTTGCAGAACTGAATCTGTATCAGGAATCAATAAAAATTCTTGAAAGTCAGGTTTTTTTTCAACAGAAGAATGTTTTCCTCCTCCAATGCAATTACCAACTAATCTTGGAAATTTTTTTGAATCAGGATTTATTAATTCCCAAATTTGTTTTTTTTGTTCTTTTGCAACTGCCTTTAAAATTGCTGACTCTAAAGCAAAAATTGTGTTTGCTCCTACTTGTCCTTCTACAATATCTTCAATTCTTTTTAAATCATCAAAATTTTCTATTTTCTCCTTAGAGAAATAATCACTAATTTGTTTTATTTTTTTAATATCTTCTTCAACATTTTTAATATATGATTTTGCTTCATGTTTACCTTTTGATTTTCCAGAAGGAGAAGACGCACTAAATTCCCCCACATTAGTTTCAATCAAAACAGAAATTGTTTTTTCTTTTCTAGAATCTAAAATTGATTTGGCAGAAACACCTTTTATTTGCATAAATAAAAAAAGGAAATCTAATTAATAAATGTTAGGTTGTATAATAATTAATTTCTAAATCTTTTTTATAATTTATCAGACTATATTTTAATTAAAACAAAAATAGAATTATTCTTCACTTTTTTTATCACTATCTTCCATCTCATCTTCTGGTTGAGCAAGTTCCATTATTTCACCTTCTTCTTCAATTTCTTCTTCTTCTTTTTCTTCAAGTTTCTTTGTTTTTTCATCACTTAATTTAGGACTTTTAATTCTTTTTAATGCTTCTTCCTTTTTTTTAGGAAAAGGTTTTGTTACAGAAATTGGGAGAATATTTGAATTTAATTCAATATCAGCTATCTTTAAAGCATCAAATTTTATTTTTTCTAAATCTTCTTGTTTTATTTTGATTAGAAGAGGAGCATTCATTGCAATTTGAAAAGCCCTAGCTCCAAGAATTCTTGCTTTTTCATATCTTGTAAAATCATTTATGTTCATTTTAATAATAACTTTTTCAGTTTTTTAAATATTCCTTTATTAGATTTATTTTAATTGTTTTTCCAAAGCTGATGAAACTTTTCTCTCTACTTTATTTACTAATTCTAATAATTCTTTAAATTCTTCAACACTTATTTCTTGAACTTCTCCTTTTTGCATAGAAGAAATTACACCATCTGAACTTCCTATTGTTACTCTTGTTTCACAAAGGTCTTCTTCATCTCTTGTTGGATCTACAATAAATTTATCTCCTAATTTATATGCAGTTATTGAAATAGGAATTTCTTTTGATAAAGTTAAACTTTCATTTGATAATTCTCCAAATAAAACTTTTTCTTCTTCTTCATCATATTTTGGTATTTTAGTATTTTTTAATGCAGCAATTGCTCCAATTGTAGCAGCATCAAGCAAATTACCATCATCATTTATTGAGTAAATATCTACAAAAATAGTCCAGACTTTTTTTCCTTCTTTAATACACAATTTTTTAAAATCAATAAATTTGCTTTCTCTTATTCCTCTATCAGTTAATCTTCCTAATTCAATAGAAGGAAATTTTGGAGGTCCATTTTCAAATCTTGGAGAACTTAATGGGAGTAATTCTGCTGTAACCATTAGATTTCCTTTATCAGGAGAATCTGGATAAGGTTCAGATACATTCATTTTCACTCCAACCCAAACTTCAGTTTTCCCAATTTTAACTTTTGCACTTCCTTCAGCATTTTTTGAAATTTCTGTTTCAATGACTATTTCTCTAAATTCATCTGGTTTTCTTCCATCAAATCTTTTTCCTTCTGCTAAATATTCTTTTATTCTTTTTCCAGTTAAATTTGAGATTGTTAATACTTTATCCATTTTATTCTCCAATTTCCTTTAAAGCTTTTTTCTGAACTTCATAAACTTCTTCACAAGCTTTTTTTGCAAGTTCAACAGCTTCATTTAATTGTTTTGTAGTAATTTTTCCATCTAATTGAATATGAGTCATTTTTCCTTCGTGTGTAAATGTAATTGGAATATCTGTTGCTCCTTCTCCTTCTTCCCAGTCTTCTTCTTTTTTAATTAAATCAACTACAAGTTGTTTATCTAATTTACCAATTGAAATACTTGAAACTAAATCTTTCATTGGAATTCCTGCATGAGCCAAAGCCATAGCAGCAGCATTTATTCCTGCACATCTCGTTGAAGCATTTGCTTGTAAGATGTGAATATGAACATCAATTACCATATTAGAGAATTTATCAATCATTAAAGCAGGTTCTAAAGCCCATTCAGTTATCTTACTAATTTCAGTGCTTCTTCTACTTGGTCCAGGTCTTATTCTGTCTGTAACTGAAAAACTCATCATATTATAATTACATCTTAAAGTTCCTTTTTCTGGATTTTGTAAATGTTGAGGATGCATTTTCTTTGGACCATAAA
>CAZACO010000355.1:0-5034 GCA_964483185.1 uncultured Desulfobacteraceae bacterium | reverse complement strand
TGGCCTATAAAAAGGTCCGCCTGCCTCGCCTGTCCCGTCTGCGCTCTCGGCCTGATGGGCAGGCCAGACGGATGAAGGCAGAAACTTTTCAATGGACGAACATCCCACGTCGAACGTCGAATGAACACGCATCCGGAACCGATAACCTCTGAACCTTGAACCCCTGAACCTTTTTCCTGAAGTTTCATATGAGGAGACTCACGTGAATGTCATCATGCGATTCTGGGTCTTTCTATGTCTGGGTCTTATAACGGCCGGTTGTGCTCCCCCTCTGGAGATAACGATCCCTCAAGATCATCCGGCCAACCCCCAGGCCATTTCCGAAGCCCCCGAAGTGGACCTCCATCATTATGTTTACTCCCTCCCCTCCCCTCCCACCGGGACCATGGAGGAGCATAAGGATCCGTCCCCTCAGACAAAACCCTCGAGGGAGGGGCATAAGGGTATGAGCCATTCAACAACCGGTAAAACGGGCCATCCGGAACAGGGAGGTTGACATGGCGATTAGAAGAGGGGCTTGGACAGTCTCTTTGTTTTCGGTAATGCTTCTTGGTGTCTTAGGCTGCGCAACCACCGATCCTGAACAGCCTTTTTCCCGGGTCAAGCAACAGATCCGCTCCCGCAGCGGTGCGGAGATTGAGTGGCAGCGAACAAACGAAGCCAAAAAGCATCTCTACCACCGCATTCGGACCATGCTGGCCGATGGTCTTACCCTCAACGAGGCCGTGGCCATCGGCCTGGCAAATAACCGTCGAATTCAGGGGGTCTACCAGGAGCTCGGCATCGCGCAGGCCGGGGTGGCACAAGCGCAACTGCTGGATAACCCCTACATCGGCTTTGCCTATATGGGAGGCCCCACCGACGCCTACAAGCTGGAATTGCAGGCTGTGGCAAACATCATGAGCCTGTTTTTGATGCCCCTTCGCCAGGCCCTTGCAGAGGCCCGGCTGGCCCGAGCCGAGCATCGGGTCGCGGGCCTTGTCCTGACCCATATTTTTCAGATACAAGAGGCCTATGTGATGCTGCAAGGTGATCAGGCGTCTTTCGATTTGCTGAAGCGTGTGCTGTCCGCTTCAGAGGCGGCCTATGAAATGGCCCAGCGCATGCGGGAGGCCGGTAACATCACCCGGTTGGAGCTTCTGTCCCGAAAATCCCTCGCAGATGAAGACCGCCTGGCCCTCTCTTCCGCCTCTCTCGGTGTTACGCAATCCCGTGAACGCCTGAATCGCCTCTTGGGCCTGTGGGGAAGCCACGTGAACTGGCAGGTAAAAGCAGCTTTGGCCCCAATCCCAAAGGCCGAGCCGGAAATAGCGGATGTGGAGAAACGGGCCGTTGAAGCCAGCGTCGATATGGCCCTGTCCAGGAGCAAACTCATGGTGGCTGCCCGTCAGCTGGGCATCACAAATGTAACCTCCATCATTCCCCAATTGGGTGTGGGAGCCGCGTTTGAGCGAGAAGTAGATGGAACCTGGCTCGGTGGGCCTGCCCTTGAATTAGAGGTCCCCCTGTTTGATCCGGGACATGCCAAACGCAGCAGGGCACACGCCATTATGGAGCGCCATTGGGAGGAGTTCACCGCACTGGCAGTGGTCGTTCGGTCTCAGGCCCGTCAGGCCCGTCGCCGGCTCGCAGTGGCACGGGAGCAGGCCCTCTACTATGAGGACACTTTTCTGCCTCTTCGAAAAACCATCACACAGCAGGCCCAGCGCCGTTATAACGGCATGTTTCTGGGTGTGTTTGAGCTCCTCATGATCAAACGGATGGAACTTCGTGCCTCTTTAGGATATATTGCTGCCCTGGAAAATTACTGGCGTGCCCGTTTTGAGATGGAAGAAATCCTGTCCGGGAAGCTGCCGGAACATACAAAGCCGATGGAAAACATGATGCCTTTCTTAGAAGTGGACACGGGACAATGGGATCATTGATGCGTAGGCCAGAGACCAGAGAGCCAGCGGGACGACCAGGCCGGAGGTTGTGGACCCCTTCATGGTTTCTCTTGCTCCTGTTTGTGTTCTTCATACATTCCGTACAGGCCCGTGCCGGGTCAAAAGCCATACCCGATCTCCCCTGGCAGGCATCCGAAGTCGCAAAATACCCTCCGGGGATTCCCGGCCGCGACTATAGGCCGGTCTTTGTCCCCAACGGATCCACGCTCCCTTTTAAGATCGTGGAGGGGCACAAGGTCTTTCATCTGGTGGCCGAACCGATTATCCATGAGGTGGCACAAGGGCTGACCATTCACGCATGGGGGTTTAATGGAGCCACACCCGGTCCCCTCATCGAAGTGGTGGAGGGCGACCGTGTACGGATTTACGTCACCAACAGGCTCCCCGTAAAGACCTCCGCCCACTGGCACGGCGTCATCCTGCCCTGCGGGCAGGACGGCGTATTCGGCGTGACGCAACCGGGCATTTTGCCCGGCGAAACATTTGTCTATTCCTTTGTCTTTCCCCGTGCCGGAACCTTCATGTACCACTCCCATATGGACACCATGACCCAGGAAGGCCTTGGACTCACGGGTATGATCGTTGTCCATCCTCGACGCAGTGAAATCCCTCACCCGGACCGGGATTTCGCCCTCATGCTTCACGAATGGGGCATCGAAGGGGGCACCCGCCGTCCCAATCCCCAGGTCATGACCGATTTCAACATCATCACCTTCAACGGAAAGGTCTTTCCCGACACCTACCCCCTGGTAGCCCAACTGGGAGATCGGGTCCGCATTCGATTCGGGAACCTCTCCGCCATGGATCACCACCCCATTCACCTGCATGGCTATGCCTTTCAGGTCGTGGAAACGGATGGCGGCCCAGTGCCGCCTCCTGCCCGGTGGCCGGAAACCACGGTCCTGGTGCCGGTGGGGAGCGTACGCGTGGTGGAATTCACCGCCGACAACCCGGGGGATTGGGCCATGCACTGCCACATGACTCATCACACCATGAATCAGATGGGTCACAAATTCCCCAACATGATCGGTGTGGATTCCCGCGGCGTGGATGAAAAGATTCGAGAACTGTTGCCCGGCTACATGACCATGGGCGTGACCGGAATGAAGGCACTGCAATCCATGCACATGCCTGTCCCTCAAAACGCCATCCCTATGCTGGGGTATCCGGGGCAATTCGGACAGACCGTGATGGGGGGCATGGCGACCGTCTTAAAGGTTCGGAAACATGCCCCCGGGTATGAAGATCCCGGACCCTACCGCTTTCCTCAGGGGAGCATGGCCCGAAAAGCCACACAGGAGGAACTGGAGCGAGATGACATCACCCCACCCGCAGCCATGCCCCACCCTGAAGCGGAACATCATTCTCACAGGGCACCATAAGAACCGATTCCCCATACAGGGGCAAAAACCGATATGTACCCCAACGTTGCAAAAGTCGAGGATGCCGCTCGTAAGATTCCGCTATCGGGGGGATCTTAGTGAAGATGTTTATGGGGGGTATGAGCTAAGAGCGCCAGGCCGATAAGATAGTGCCCACGAAAACGTCCCTGGTTTTCTTTTGTGATATACCGAATTTCCGTATCCAACAGCTCTGCAGGGAGAAAAGAATCCTCGGGATAGTACTTCATTTTGATAATATCTCCGACCTTGAGCAAACCGATAATCTCAGAATTTTCCCTGACCAGGACACCTACGGATGATTTTGTCAAGTTGCGGATTTTAAACTGATGGACAAAATACGAACCGTCTACTGAGAACTCCACGCTATGGTATGGGTTCGTGGATGCATGGACTACATAGGGGTCTACGCCTTTCATTTCTTCGATTTCAATCAATTCCATACTGCGCGCCTCCTGATATCATTAGGTGTACCGCAATGGCCCCGACCTTTAGGTGATAACGAAAAATACCAGGAGATATTATGCAAATATAATGCCAATATTCCTGCTATTTTTTACCGTAAACAACACTCATTTGGTCCATAAAGACGGGACATCCGCTGTTTCATCCGAATAACTCGTCAATGTTTTGACGTCAGAGGGAGGATGCGTGGGGGTGTGCCCTATTGGAATTTTGCCATAAAACTGTTGAGAATCCTTTTGAAAGATTCTATTTCTTCCTTTGAAAACTCCGCCTTGATCTCCTCATTTACCAGATGGATAACGGTTTCCGCCTTATTCACTTCTTTGGTGCCCTGGCGTGTAATATGGATGAGCGAACTCCGACGATCCTTTGGATTGACCTTACGAAGGACAAAACCGGATCTTTCCAGACGATCGATCAGGCCCGTAATAGTCGAGTTGTCCAAAAAGAGGAGCCGGCTCAGTTTCGACATGGGTTGCCCGTTTTTTTGTTTCAGCAGAAATAAGATCCCAGCCTGCACCAGTGTTATCTTCATGCCGGCGGCCATGAGTTCATCCCTGATGTGCATTCTCAGTCGATTCTGAGCCGTAAAGACGAGGAAAATGAGCCGCTCATCACTTGATTCCGTTGACATGATGGTCCTCTCTTTCAACAATAGGGACACTTGGAGACACAGTTGATGCAAGTGTACATGGAGTGGTCGTCCACGCCGGTCACATGGTTGATCAACGATGCCTCGGACGGGTCAAATGCCTTTGTCTTCATGAGATAAGAAAAGAGAGGGCTTTTCATGGAATGCCGTATGCAGGCCAATCTGTCCACCCTGCCGGACCTGTCAATCGCGCCGACCGGGCAGGCCTCCTGACAGGCAAAGCAATCATCGGGGCACCCCTTTTCATCTTTCCGCGGCCAGGCCATGGTGGGCAGGTCTGCTGTGGTCACGATCCCTCCTAACATAAGTCTCGGACCATAATCGGCATTAAACAAGAGTCCGTTCTTTCCTATCTTTCCTATGCCGACAGTCTCGGCCATCTTCACCAAGGACATGAACCCCCGGAGGTCACCCGGACCTCTGACATCATAGGGGAATCACCCGAACACGGGCACCGCAACCGCACCCTTTTCCTCAATCATGCGGGCGATCCGCATCAGGATCATATCGATGTTTCGGTAATAGATGTTGGCAGCGCGCCAGTAGGTTTCAAGGGTGTTGCGTTTGCTGT
>CAZACO010000354.1:0-5043 GCA_964483185.1 uncultured Desulfobacteraceae bacterium | reverse complement strand
GATGTCTACTGGGTCCGATTCGGTCACCCGGTCGATTCCGGTCCGGCCGGCAAACGACCGGCCGTGGTGATTCAAAACGATCTCTTAAACCGGAGCCACATCCGGACGACGGTCGTTGCCCTGCTGACGTCAAACCTGAAACTGGGTGCTGTACCCGGAAATGTGAGGCTTAAAAAGGGAGAGGCAAACCTTCCCAAGTCAAGCGTCGCCGTCGTGAGTCAAATGGCCACGGTGGACAAGGGGCGGTTGCTTGAAAAGATAGGCACCTTGAACAGGCAGGCCACGGAAGATATTGTCCGGGGCTGCAGGGACGTCATCAGCCGGGTTGACGCATGACACCTGGAGGCCCCGGGATGGAAGCAGGCAAGATCCGGATAAAGACCCTGGCCCTCTGTCTGGGAGCGATCATTGCAGTGGAGGTGCTCTTTAGAGCGGTTCCATGGCCGGTGGTGCGTGACCCGATGACGCTCTTAGGCGCGGTCCGCCTGGTGGAGGCCGGGCTCATCATCATGATTGTCTTGATCCGGGAAAAGGGCCTCGACGCCATCGGGTTGTCTCTGAAAGGCATCCTTCCGGGGATCCGGAGGGGAGGGATCTGGTCTGCGGGGTTCGGGCTGGTTGTGGTGTCGGGCGGTGTCCTCGCTTATGTCATGGGGATCAACCCGCTGTCACTGATACATAGTCCTCTCCCGGCGGATCCCGGCCATATCCTCCTCTTTTTCATCGTCGGCGGCCTCATCGGTCCCATCGCAGAGGAGATTTTCTTCAGAGGCATCCTCTATGGCTTTTTCAGGCGATGGGGCGCCCTGGCGGCCATTCTCTTGAGTAGCCTGGCATTTGTCCTGGTACACCCCGTCTTTCCCGCCATCCCGATCACCCAGGCGGTGGGGGGCCTCCTCTTTGCCGTGGCCTATGAGGTTGAAAAAAACCTAATGGCCCCCGTCACCATCCATTGCTTGGGCAACATGGCCATCTTTGCGCTTTCGCTTTTGGGGTAGCGGTTCAGGGATCAGGATTTCTTGAGTTTGTTGGGTTCGTCGGGTTTCTACAGCCCGTAGATCGGGTTATCTATATTCAACCGTAAACGTCTCTTCTGTCCCCGACACCTCATCCCCATTCTTGTCCAGTGCAACCAGTTCCACGGTATAGGTGTCGGGATCGAGATTCAGACTGAATTCATGCTCGAATTCATAGATCGAAGGATACCACCAAAGCGGATATGGTTCGAAACCTTTTCTTTCCAGGGTTACATCACGGGTCGTGGTGAGAATTTCCTGCCCCTGCGCGTCTTTGATCTGATAGCGAACTTTGTCAATCCAGTTGTCGGCAATGTAATAGAGGTACTGATTTGGATCATCGGTAACCCCTGCCGGTATGGGCGTTACAACACCGAAAACGCCGAATTCCTGGCTGGTTGTCAGCTGGATGCCGTCCGAGAAATCCAGATCAAGGGTCTTGGGCGTCTCATCGTTGATGTCGTATTTGTTGTCGCCGTCACCGGTTCCAAGGGCTTTGATGGATGCCCGTGTCAACACCAGCCGGTCTCCATACTCAAACAGGGTAATAGCGCCTTGGATGTTCTTTAGCTCCGATGCCATGGTTGTGTAGGTGATCTCAGGCTCTCCAATATTGTAATAGTAGAAGTAGGTGTTCGGGTCATCGATGACTTCTGTCAGGACCGCCTTTCCGATCTCGAGGCGGGTCGTTGCCCCGTCACCCTTCAGATTATAAAGGATGAAACCGATCATAGCGTTTTCAGGGGTGCCGTATGTGGCGCCTTCGACCGTGTTGACGACCTCCAGCGAGTTCTGTGGCCTCGCACGTTTTTGTATCATGTAGGAATTATCCCAGCTTATAGGAGAAAAATATCCGGGAAGGGGATCCCAGAGTTTCCTGTATCCATGGGCATTTGCATAGGCAAAAAATTTCTCCTTATGATTCTCAGGCTTGAAGCCGCCGAAGAGCTTACGGACCGGTTTGAAGTAGACCTGAATGGTTTCAGTGTGTGAGGCGATGTACCCGGACATACCCGTGACCTTCAGCGTATAGACCCCTTCAGTCAGGTCTTCCAGCGGGTTTCCCGCTGCATCCGTATAGTCGGTATCAAAATTCTTTGTGGATCCGCCTAATATGATCCCGCCATAATAGTCCTGGGTGACCAGGACCTTACTGCCCGGATAGTAGAACCCTCCCGGATCTATCACCAGGTCAGGGGCCATATCCAAGTAGACAGATACGCCATAGGGGTAGTAGGGTAAAATGGAACTCCTTGGCGTTACGCCGGTTACCTCATCAACGTGACTTTGCAGGGTCCTTACGGGCGTGCCTGACGCAGTATCTCCTCTAAACAGCTCGATCCTTATATTCCCGGGGGTTCGAACTGTCTCAGAAAAGAGCCCGATCACGTAAAAATCGCTCTTTTCGCCAAAGTACCGCTCATTCACACTGGGGTATTTTATGGTGAACGTCGTTGCCGAAGTGCCTGAACCGGTGTCCGAGCACGACAGGGTGAACAGGAGGCCCAGGAGTATACAAAACGGCACGAGGCTTTTTACGAAAAAAACAGTTCTCTTAATCGGTTGTCTTTTCATGACATCTCCTTTCAGTACTGGCCAGTAGCCAGTGCGCAGTGGTCAGTTGCAGCAACCCGGAACACGCAACTCGCAACACAACCCATAACCAATAACCAATAACCAATAACTAATAACTAATAACCTGCCGTTGAAATAAAGCAGCCCTTACCATCATCCTTTTTCTGGACCGTGATCGTGCAGGTGTCCGTATGCGCCTTCCCGCCGTTATCCGTGACCGTCAGTTTAAAGGTCAGGGTCTCGTCCGCATCGACCTCCGGCGCGTCAAACCACGGTTTGACCGCGGCTGCGTCAGACAGGGATATTGACGTCCCTTCGGTCTGGGTCCACGAATAGAGGGGGATGCCGTAATCGGGATCGTACGAATTGGACCCGTCCAGCGTGACCCTGTCACCGGACTTGACGGTCTGATCAGCCCCTGCATCCGCTGTGGGCGAAATGTTTACGTTATTCCGGGCCGTATTTCTCACATCATGACCGAACTTGGGCCATGCGACGTTTGCCAGTTGCGCTGAACCGCTTTCAAAGGCATAGAGCCTCCCGTCCTGCGACCCCACGTAAACATCCCCGCCAAAGCCGATGGTGGGTGATGAAGAGACCATCCCTCCGGTTTGAAACCGCCACTTGGGCTTGAGGGTCTCGTCCGACGGATTTATGGCGTACAGGCTGAAATCGTCGGACCCTACATAGATGGTCCCGTCCGACCCGATGGCCGGGGAAGAACGGATCGGTTCATTAGCATCGGGGAATACCCAGGTCGGGGTGCCGTCCGTCAGATCGAGTTCATACAGCTTGGCGTCGTTTGCGCCGACGTAGAGGGCAAGCTGATCCACATCTTTGACAGCGGGGGAAGATAAAACCGGGCTCCCGATGTCAGACCTCCACTTCTCGGATCCGTCGCTCGGGTTCAGTGCGTACACCTTTCCATCCTCCGAGCCGACATAGATGGTGCCGTCAGATCCGATGGCCGGGGAGGAAGATATGGTCGCGGTTGCGCCAGGAAAAGCCCACTTTTGCTTGCCGGTCGATTTGATGGCGTACAGCTTTTTATCCGCCGATCCCACGTAGATGGTCCCTTCGGAATCAATGGCAGGGGACGAGGTGACCTTATCTCCAGTTACAAATGGCCACTCCCCCCTCTCAGGCGTTCCGTCCGATGATCGGATGGCATAGACCTTATTGTCTTCCGAGCCCACATAGATCACACCTAAATAGCTGACCGCCGGCGAGGAAGACACGGTCCCCCCGGTGGTGAATGCCCATTTCTGGTTGCCGTCCGCGTCAATGGCATATACCTTGCCGTCGTGCGAGCCTACGTAGATGACGATGGCGGCGTTGTAGTAGTCCACCGTCGGGGACGAGGTCACCTTGCCCCCGGTGGTGAATTCCCACTTTTTGGTGCCGTCCGGCTGAACGGCATATACATTGCCGTCCTCCGATCCCACGTAGATGGTGCCGTCCGGACCTATGGCCGGGGAGGATGTTATGCTGCCGACGCTCACGCTCCCCTTTGCCGGAAATACCCATTTATTATCCCCTTCCGCAGCCCACAGGTGCATCTGGGATACAGCGACCAGGAAAAATGAAACCGCTATAATACGTGCGAACTTTGACCCGGACCTATTTCTCCACACGATGATTTCTCCTTTGTCTGAACTGACCAAACCCTGAACTTTTGAGCTATTACCACTAAAGCCAGCCTTTCTCAAGGACAAAACATGGGGGGTTTGGCGAAGCGATGCTGGATGCTGGATACTCGATGCTCGATGCTGGCTAAAGACGTGGCATCCACATCGGCTCAAAAGGTTATCAGTCAGTTTAGGGATCGGCACACTCATTACTCCCATTTATTGAGCGGTTACTGTTTGACACTCAAACCGTAACCACTTATACTCGTGACTAATCACTGACCATTGTCCACCACGCGCCGTGCGGGTCTCGAAAACGTCAATGGGGGATTGGAAGTTGCCTAAGATCAGGCAGATTTCTTTTATGTTGTGTCTGGCCATCGTCCTCGGTGGGTCCGTTTACGCTCGGGCTGAACAGGCCTCGGAGATGGGTGCTGAAACAGCGAGCGGTCCTTATGCGAAAGGAGCGATCTCTCTACAACTCGTTTCAGGCGTCCTCTTTTCCCTGACAGGACTCCCTGAGGACAGCCCTGTTTTCAACTATGCCCAGACCAACCTGCGGCTTGGGTGGATGTTGACCTCTCCCGGCCCGCGGCGGGATTTCCTGAGAGGGAACTGGGAGGGGCTGGTCGAGATCACCAACTCGATCATCTTCAAGGGATTCGGCAACTACATCGGAGGGATCACAGGCCTGCTCCGTTACAACTTTGTCCAGCCGGACTGGAAGGTGATCCCCTATGTCCAGGGGGGGGTAGGGGTGGTGTACAACGATGCCTATAAAGATGATACCCAGCAGGCCATCGGACAGGCCATTGAGTTTACGC
>CAZACO010000353.1:0-5053 GCA_964483185.1 uncultured Desulfobacteraceae bacterium | reverse complement strand
AAATACATGCATATGGGGTCGCTGGAATTCTCCAAGATGCTCATCGAGGAGGCCAAGGTGGCGGTCTCTCCCGGCGTCGGCTTCGGGCAATACGGGGACGATCACGTCCGGTTTGCCCTGGTTGAAAACCCCCACCGCATCCGCCAGGCCGTCAAGGGGATCAAGGCGGTCTTGTAGAACGGAGAGCCATTCATGTCACAGATAAATGTCGGGATTATCGGATTCGGGACGGTTGGGGCCGGCGCATTTGAGGTCCTTTCAACCAACCGGGAGATGATTGCCAGCCGGGTCGGGGCTGATGTGGTCGTCAAGAGAATCGCTGATCTGGATATCGAGTCGGACCGGGGAATTCCGGTGCGGCCTGACAGGTCCCTCTGGACCGTTGACGCCATGGATGTGATCCATGATCCGGAAATCGACGTGGTGGTAGAGCTGATCGGGGGCCTGGATACGGCCAAAACATTGATCCTCGAGGCCATGAAAAAAGGGAAACATGTGGTGACGGCAAACAAGGCCCTTCTGGCAGAATGCGGCCCTGAAATATACCGGGCCGCGGAACAGTGTGGGGTGGGTCTCGGTTTTGAGGCGAGCGTGGGGGGAGGGATCCCGATCATCGGCGCGTTGAAGAGCGGGCTCTCCGGCAACCGCATCCAAATCTGTATCGGCATCCTGAACGGGACCTCCAACTATATCCTGACCAAAATGACCCAGGAGGGCCTTCCGTTCAGCACGGTGGTGGCGGAGGCCGTCAGCTTAGGATTTGCAGAGGACCCGCCGACACTGGATGTGGACGGCACCGATGCGGCCCATAAACTGGCCATCATCATATCCCTTGCCTTCGGGGCCCCGGTCTCATTCAAGGATATTTACCGGGAGGGGATCGTGGCCGTGACCCCGGACGATATCCAGTTTGCAGACGAATTCGGGTACGGCATCAAGCTGCTCGCCATTGCCAAGGATCTGGGAGATCGAATACAGGCCCGTGTCCACGCAGCCATGATCCCCAAGGATCATATCCTGGCAAATGTCAACGAGGCATTCAACGCCATTTATCTTGAAGGCGATTTTGTGGGGCCCAATCTCTACTATGGTCTGGGGGCCGGGAGGCGACCTACGGGGAGCGCGGTGGTATCCGATATAATCGGTCTGGCACGGGAGATCCGGTGCGGGAGCAGGGTGCGGGTGCCTCCCCTGGCCCATGTGCACTCGCCTGTGAGAGAGATTGTGATTCAACCTGTTGAAGACCTGGTAACGCCTTACTACTTCCGGGTCTCGGCCCTGGACAGCCCCGGGGTCCTGTCGCGGATCGCCGGTATTTTAGCCGACCACCAGATCAGCATATCGTCCGTGATCCAGAAGGGGAGGGAGCGAAAAGGCCCTGTGTCGATCGTCATGCTGACCCATGAGGCCCGGGAAAGCGGAGTGCAGAAGGCCATTTCATTGATCGACGATCTGGACGTGGTGGCCGAGAAGACCGTGATGATTCGGGTGGAAGGGGGCCAGCCATGACCGGTCGCCAGCGGAACAGCGCGAAATATATCCTTCTGGTGGGGGACGGGATGGCCGACTATCCCCTTGCGGAATTAGATGGAAAGACACCCCTTGAGGTCGCCCATACGCCGAATATGGATCGAATCGCAGCATGCCGGATCGGGCTCGTCAACACCATTCCATCGGATATGGCCCCGGGGAGTGATGTGGCCAATCTCTCTCTTTTAGGGTACGATCCCTCTCTGTGTCGTACCGGCCGGGCCCCTTTTGAGGCGGCCAGCATGGGAATCGCCTTGGGCAGGCGAGACGTCGCCTTCCGGATGAACCTGGTAACCCTTGATCGGCAGTCCGACAGGGAAATCGTGATGGTCAGCCACAGCTCCGGGGACATCTCCACCCGCGAGGGGAGGGCGATTGTAGAGACCCTCAAGAGCGATCTGGCCCTGCCAGGGGTGAAGATTCATTCCGGCGTTGCCTACCGGCATCTCTTGGTCTGGGAAGACGGGCCTGTCACGGCCAGGACCATCCCGCCCCATGACGTCCTGGATCAGAACATGGCTTCCTACCTGAACCCTGACGGCGAAGACCCGGTGGTGGACGTCATCCGTCTTTCATGGAAGGTCTTGCAAGAACACCCCGTCAATCGGACGCGGCGGGGGAAGGGACTGAACGCAGCCAACTCTGTCTGGCTGTGGGGACAGGGGAGGGCACTGGAAATTCCCCTGTTCAGGGATAAATTCGGCCTCCGGGGCGGTGTGATTTCGGCAGTGGATCTGCTGAGAGGGATCGGTGTCTACGCCGGTCTGAAGCCGATCACCGTGGAGGGTGCGACCGGCTATTTAGACACCAACTACGCGGGTAAGGCCGAAGAAGCGTTATCGGCCTTAAACGACCTCGATTTCATGTTCGTCCATGTGGAGGCCCCTGACGAAGCAAGTCACAACGGGAATGTCGGGGAAAAGATCCAGGCCATCGAGGCCTTTGATGAAAAGGTGGTGGGGGCTGTCCTGACAGGCCTGGAGCAGTTCCCTGACTACCGGATCATGGTGGCCAGCGATCATTTTACCCCGATCTCCATCAAAACGCACGCCAGCGACCCTGCCCCTTTCGCGTGGGCTACCCGGGCGGAACTCGCTTCAGGGAAAAACGGGGTTCCGTTCTCCGAGGCGGCTGCAAGGGAATCGGGGCTCCGGTTTGAAAAGGGATATGATCTGATGCCCTCTTTTCTGGGGCAAGTATAATATCCCTTTGAATCCCTTGACACGGTCACGGTTTTGAAATATTTTCTAAGTCAAAATCTGGAAAAAAGGAGAAGCAAGGATGAAAATACTGTTTTTCGGGCCAAACGGAAGCGGCAAAGGGACGCAGGGTGCAATCGTAAAGAAGAAATACGGCATTCCACACATTGAAACAGGCGTTATTTTCAGGGACAATATCTCGCGGGGGACAGACCTCGGTAAAGAAGCAAAAGGGTATATCGACCGGGGAGAACTGGTCCCCGACAGTATCACCATCCCGATGATCCTGGATCGTCTCAAGGAAGATGATTGCAAAGACGGCTGGCTTCTGGACGGCTTTCCCAGGAATCTCACCCAGGCCCGGGAACTGGATAAGGCCCTCAAGGAAGAAGGGATCGTTTTGGATATCGTGATCGACATGGTATTGGACAGGGAGATCGCAAAGGGTCGCATTATGGGCCGACGTCTCTGCGTCAATGACAACAACCATCCCAACAACGTCAATATTGACGCCATCAAGCCGGATGGAGACAAGTGCAGGATATGCGGCGGGGATCTCAAGACCCGGTCTGACGATCAGGACGAAGAGGCGATTGATCAGCGTCACAATATCTATTACGACACAAATACCGGTACCATGGCCGGGATGATCTATTTTAAGGAACTTTCCGCCAAGAACAACGGCATCCCCAGGATTCTCGAATTAGACGGGAGACCGGGGGTGAAAGAGGTCTCCGCGGAATTGATGTCCAAACTTGAAGCATAACGCCTGAGGCCAAGGGCCGGCTCCCTGACCGGACGGGGCAGGGGCGGCCCTGCCCTGTCAGCAACACCCCCATGGAGGCCACAAATGAAGACAAAGATAGGCGTGTTATCGGCAGGTGGTGACTGCGCCGGGATCAACAGCGCCATTCACTGGCTCGTTTACTCGGCCCTTGACAAAGACCTGGTCCCTATACGCGGCACCCTGTTCAAGGTTGTCGGCATTATGGACGGTTGGAAAGGCTTGATAGAAGTCAAACCGGACAAGAAGGCGAGTCTCAATCGGTGGACCATGGATCTCACCATGGATATCGTCCGTACCTGGGACAGATACGGGGGCACCCGTCTCGGGACCAGCCGCACCAACCCCTTTGCTCCCAATAACGACAAGTCTGATCTGATAATCGAAAACTGCGGCAAATTGGGCCTGGACGGCCTGGTGGTGATCGGAGGCCCCAACAGTCTCTCGGTTGCGTATCAGCTCTATAAGAAAGGGTTGAAGATCGTCGGGATTCCCAAAACGATTGACAGGGACCTGGCCGCTACAGACTACACCCTCGGGTTTGATTCGGCTGTCAACACCATTACCCAGGATATTGACAGGCTGCGGATCACGGCCGGTTCTCACAGCCGGATATTTGTGGTGGAGTGTATGGGAAGAAACGCGGGATGGCTGGCTTTGGAAGGGGGCGAGGCATCGGGTGCGGCGATCACCCTCATCCCGGAGCACGATTTTGTCATGGAGCGGGTGATCGAGCTCTTATCCATGAGACGAAAGGCCGGTGATCGGTACAGCATCGTTCTGGTCTCGGAAGGGGCCAAACCGAGGGGGATGGAACCTATCCTCGAGAGGCGTGGCAGGGATGGGTTCGGACACTACTATCTTGGCGGCGTCGGAGGGTTTATTGCAGAAGAGATACAGAAAAGCACCAACATGGAGGTGAGGTATGTGGCCCTCCGGCACCTCCAGCGGGGGGGCGTGCCCACGGCCTATGATCGCCGTATGGGCCGCAAATTCGGGGTGGCGTCGGTGGATATGATTGTCGGCGAGGACTTCGGCCGTATGGTGAGTCTGAAACAGGGAGAGATTACGTCGATGCCGCTCAAGAAGGCCTTGGATACGCTCCATTTAGTAGATGTGGAGAAATACTATAACACCAAAAATTACAAAAGCCTGGATCTCATTGTTTAAGCGATAAATTAAAAAATTGACGGGCCTGAAAAGGTCTTTCACCTGAAGTGGACGGTTCAAGGTTCAGCGCCGCCTCGGGCCGCAGAGGGGCCAGTCTGATCGATCCAGAAACCCTGCGGCAAGATGAACGTCCAATCCCGCTGCCAGAGGGAAACGTCCAACGTCCAACATCGAATGTCGAACATCCAGTTTCCATTTTCATACGAGGGTTCAAGGTTCAAATCAACCCGGGCAAGGGAAAGATCTTGCCGGGATTCAGTATCCCCTTTGGATCAAAGGCGTTCTTGATGCGCCACATGAGCTGAATGCCTGCCTCTGGAATTTCCATCCCCAGATAAGGGGCCTTCGTGACCCCGATGCCGTGTTCCCC
>CAZACO010000352.1:0-5055 GCA_964483185.1 uncultured Desulfobacteraceae bacterium | reverse complement strand
AAATTGATACGGGATGCAACGGAACGTTTTCAGTCTATTATGGAGGAGAAAGACCTATAAAACCGGTTGGTTCGGTGGTGGTGCTCTCTCTCCGCCGCACAGGCTACGCCTGTCCCGTGAATAGCGGCAATAGGCATCACTGAATGTGTTCGCTATGAGATCTTAGATATCGATGGTCCAATGTTGATGGTCCCGTAAAAAGTATGCTTTCTCGCAAAGACGCCAAGAACGCCAAGAAAATATCTTTTAATATTAAAAAGTTAACCTTGCGCGCTTTGCGCCTTTGCGCGAGATTTTGACTTTTTACGAATACATCAATGTTCGAATTTGGATCGGGACTCCGAAAAGCTGCTTGACATTTTGCGATATATACGATTAGGTAGCGGTGATGGCATGGCATAATCGGTCCATGCCCGTATCACCTTCGCCCTGATGGTTTGATCCAGGGTCTCCCTCAACAAAATTTGGCAAGAAACTGCTGAAATAGCCATAAGATGATATCCTTTGCAGCGACTGTTTTCTGTATCACCCATAACCCATTCAAACCGTGAATAACCCTGTTTATCGCTTTTTTAAGGCTCGACTTTTCTAACGAAGTAGAGTGACCCTGGGCGTTGCGGAGACACGAAATAATGTTTTAGAACGCGGCCTTTTGATAGAAATCTTTAGATTCCAGAAACCAATTTATCCGTCTGTGAACCTTTTTTAGTTGGAGCTTTTTACTGGGTGGTTTTAAACACATCTAACCCTATCCATGTTTGAAAGGAGGCTGGAACCATGAAAAAGAGGAATATAGGATGGAGCATTTTGATAGCGGTCTGCCTTGTAGCGAGCATCGGTTTCCCTGCCTGGGGAGCAGATTTCATCAAAGTGGGGGTTATCGGCCCCATGAATTTCCTGCAGGGTAAGGGACACTGGAACGGAGCAACTCTGGCAGCAGAAGAAATCAACGCCAAGGGGGGGGTCCAGGTGGGAAATGAATGGCTTCCCGTCAAGCTCGTCAAAGGGGATTCCAATGAGTTCTTGAGCATTTCAGATGCCACAAACGCCATGGAGCGACTCATGTCCCAAGACAAGGTAGACTTTGTTGTGGGCGGGTTCAGGACCGAGGCTGTCCTGGCCATGCAGGACATCGCCATGGACTATAAAAAGCTTTTCATAGGCTGCGGCGCGGCCCACCCGGAAATCTGCGCGCGCGTGGCCAAGGATTATGATAGGTACAAATACTGGTTCCGTCTCACACCCATCAATTCCAAATATTTGGCCAAAGTGTGCATCATCAACATGGGAACGGTCGGCGCCATTCTGAGAAAGACCATGGGCATAAAGAAACCGAAGGTGGCCATCGTCGGTGCCAAGGTGATGTGGGTGGACCCGATGATTGGTGCGATCGAGAGCTATATACCGAAACTGGGCCTGGAACTGGCAGGGGTCTGGAGGCCGTCTCAGACCGCCACCGATGTGACCGCCGAACTAACGGCCATACAACGTAAGGGCGCCGACATCATCTTCACCATTTTTTCTGCCTCGGCGGGTATTACCTTTGCAAGACAGGCGGCCGAGCTCAAGATACCGGCAGCCTTTGTGGGCATCAACGTGGAGGCCCAGAAAGATGGCTTTATGGATGCCACCCAGGGCAAGGGAAACTATGCCGTGACCCTCAACACCTATGTCAACGGCGTCAGCTACAACAAACTCACCCAGCCGTTTATTGATAAATACATTAAGAAATTCGGCGAGACCCCACCCTACACTGCAGGCACTTATGACGCCATAAATATGATAGCAGAGACCATTGAAAAAACCGGGACGACGGATGCGGAAAAACTGATCCCTGTCCTTGAAAAAACTACTTATATAGGGACCGCCGCCCCCAAGACAAAATTTGACAAGAACCACGATGTGGTCTTTGGACCGGGCTATGCCACAAGCATAACCATCCAATGGCAGGACGGTAAAATGAAGGGCTGGTGGCCTAATGGCTGGGAAGGTGTCACCTATAAAGGGATGGTCCCCTACCAGCTACCCCCCTGGATGATCAAGAAATAAGTAAGAATACAGTCGATCCTCTGTTTCCCATCTCTCCTTGGCTCTCCAAGGGGAGATGGGCAAATCGTTTAGTAGGATCAAAATAATCTGAGACGCAAATAAACTTTTTGGACGCTATCCATTATGATAATAGACATCATCATCAGCAGTCTGATCAACGGGAGCGTATATGCCCTTCTCGCCATCGGCTTTTCCTTGATATTCGGCGTGGCCCGAATCGTCAACATTGCCCACACCGCCTTTTACATGTTAGCGGCCTATTGCATCTTCTACGGCACCCACAGGCTCGGGTTTCATCCCGCGCTGTGTATGGTACTGGCAGTAGCGCTGGTGACCCTGATCGGGCTTGTCTCATATAAGCTTTTTATAGACCCCATACGCGAGCATGAGGCAGCTGTTTTGATCGGAACCATCGCCCTTGCCTTAGTCTTCCAAGAAATCATGCTGATTCTTTTCAGCGGGGATTTCCGCGGTGTGCCGGCCCTGGTTGAGGGATTCATAGTAATATCCGGGGTGAAGGTCGCCTATCAGCAGTTGCTGACATTTGGCGTGGCCCTACTGGTGCTGGCTGCCGCCTGGGCACTGTTGAAAAAGACCAAATTGGGACTGGCCATCCGCGCCACTGCAAACGACAGAGAAGTGGCCAACCTCATGGGGATGAATGAGAGTAGGGTTGCCATGATTACCATGGGTGTCTCTGTAGGGTTGGCAGGATTCTCAGGCGCCGTGATTGCTCCGCTTGCCATTGTCAATCCTTTTATGTGGTTACATCCTTTGATCATGATGATGGCCGTGGTGGTTTTGGGCGGATTGGGCAGTATCAAAGGAAGTTTTTTCGGTGCCTATATCCTGGGATTTGCCGAGGCACTCGTGGTTTTCCTGATACCGATGGGTGCCTACCTTAAGGGTTCGGTGGCGCTGTCCATAATGATCTTGGTGCTCCTGATAAGGCCCGAAGGCCTTTTCGGCGTTTCTTTTGAGGAAGAGAGATAGGTATGGGTCTTTTTGGTTTCTATCTGAAAAAGCTTTACACCATCTTTAAGGGTGAGGTGCTCGTACTCCCAAGCAGGGTTATTGTCCTCCTTTTCTTTCTTACCCTCCTCTTTCTGCCTGTCCTTACAAAGGATCCTTACCTGCTACGGATCCTGATTTTGACAAGTATTTTCGCCATCCTCGCAGCCAGTTGGGATCTTCTGTCCGGTTTTACCGGTCAGATGAATTTCGGCCACGCCCTCTTCTTTGGGGTGGGTGCGTATACGGCGGCCCTTCTGAATCTGCACGCCCACATACCTCCCTGGGGCAGCATCCCTTTGGGGGCATTGGCCGCGGTCCTGGCCGGTCTGATCATCGGAATTCCGTGTCTCAGGCTCAAAGGCACTTATCTGGCCCTTACCACCTTGGCCTTTCCGATCATTTTGCTGGGGATCGTTTATGCCATCCCGGGGATAACCGGAGGAGAATTAGGTATATCGGGACTGGCCCGCCTGACCGGATCGCGCATAGGTGATTATTATCTAACCGTCGTGGTTATGATCGGGCTGTGCATCATCATGTGGAAAATAACCGACTCCAATACCGGCATCATCTTCCATGCCATCAGGGAAGATGAGGTTGCCGTGAGGGCTTCAGGGATAAATACGGTTCGCTACAAGCTCTTGGCGTTTAGTCTCAGCGGTTTTTTTGCCGGGATATCCGGTGGCCTTTATGCCCACTTCATGAGGATTGCAGGCCCATCCAACCTGGAAGTATCCATGTCTTTCACGGTAGTCATCTGGGCAATATTCGGGGGAATCGTAACCATATACGGGCCTGTGGGGGCGGTCTTTATCCTTTTTCCCCTTCTTGAGTTTTTTCGTTTCTGGCCAGAGTACCGAATGCTGATGTTTGCGGTCGTGATCCTGTTAATCCTCCTATACATGCCGGAGGGCCTTTTTCCGTGGATACGCGAAAAGATCGAAATAGAATGCCCCAGGTGCAAGGTCAGAAACGTGGCTACCCGAAAAACGTGCCGCATATGCATGGCGGATCTTCATTAAAAACCGTTTTCTTGTTTACGGCCGCGGTTTCACGCGGTGCAACATAGGGAAATCGAAAGATCTCCAATTGTGAGGATGAGATATGAGTGCTAAAGAAGATTACATGGCCAAACCCTGGCTCAAGTATTATCCCGAAGGCGTACCTGAAGAAGTAGATATTCCCGATATATCCGTGCCCGAGGCCTTTGATCAGATGGCGGATAGATACGCGGGTAAAACCGCGTTGATCTTTTACGGGAAAAAGATGAGCTACCAGGAACTCAAAGATCTGACAAACCGGTTTGCAGCGGCCTTGGCGGACTTGGGTGTAAGCAAGGGCGATACCGTGGCCATGTACCTCTTGAATTGTCCCCAGTACGTCATCGCCTATTTTGGTGCACTGAAGGCAGGAGCAAAGGTGACTCCCATCAGCCCTGTTTATACCAGTAAAGAGGTCAGGCATCAGATCCAAGACAGTCAGGCGAAGACGATGATCTGTGAAGATATCCTGTACGATAACATCGAGAAAACCGGCGTGGAATTAGACAATGTCATCCTTACCAGTATCGCCGACTATCTTCCGCGGCTTAAGAAATTGTTCGGGAAAAGCGCCTTGGCAAAGGCCTACAGCGGCATGGAGGTTCCCACGCCACAGCATATTGAACAGGCCGGACTGCTTCAGTTCCAGGACCTGATAAAGAAATATCCTCCTGAACCTCCCCAGGTCAGCATCAACCCGAAAGAAGATATCGCGGCCCTTCCCTATACCGGTGGGACCACCGGCCTTCCCAAAGCTGCCATCCTGACACATTATAACATGGTCTCACTCCAGACACAGACCGTACGATTCTGGTCCATTTTTGAGGAAGGAAAGGAAATGGTCATTGCCTTCCTCCCTTTTTTTCATATCTATGGGCAGGTGGTGGTGATGTTCAGTGGCCTGGTTCAGGGGTCCACACTCGTCCTTTTCACCACGCCTGATATTGATGAT
>CAZACO010000351.1:0-5090 GCA_964483185.1 uncultured Desulfobacteraceae bacterium | reverse complement strand
GACGTCGGCAGGAGGGAGATCAACCGGTTTCTGGATTCCTTAAGTTCTTTGAAGGTGGAGGTCATTTTGTTTGATGATTGATAATTGATGATTGTCGATAGAAGGTTGACATTTTCCAATAACCAGCATCGCGAAGTCACGCCTCAAGCGTGATTTGAGGCGTGACTTCGCTCATAACCAGCAACGAGTATCGAGTATCCAGTATCAAATTATATCGCCTCTTTTCCGGTCTCACCCGTACGGATGCGGAAGACTTCCTCCACCGGATACACAAAAATCTTGCCGTCACCGATCTGTCCTGTCCGGGCCTTTTCCTGGATGACCTTGACGGCTTCCGGTACCAGGCTCGCCTCCATGACGACCTCCATCTTGACCTTGGACACAAAATCCACCTGATATTCGGCCCCTCGGTAGACCTCCTTGTGCCCGCGTTGACGGCCGAACCCTTTGACCTCGCTGACGGTGAGCCCCCTGACGCCGATAGCGGTCAGACCATCTTTGACATCATCCAATTTAAACGGTTTGATAATGGCTTCTATTTTTTTCATGGCGTTTACTCCTTAGCTGGTGCCTGAACAGGGTTTTCGTTCAGGCACGATTTTGGATTTTAGATCTTGGATCTTGGATGAATGGAAGCAACTCCAACTGACTGAAACCTCACGTCAGAGACTGACTAAAAGCTGTATCCTGTCTCGTTATGGAGGCTGATGTCCAACCCCTTGACTTCTTCTTCTTCGGTCACCCTGAGGCCAATGATCGCATCAACAACCTTGAGGATGATCAGCGTCATGATAAATGCAAAGGCCATGGAAGCAATGACCGAGACAAACTGGATCCAGAGCTGAGCGGGATTGCCGAAAAAGAGACCGTTGGCACCATCCGGATTGATGGCGGTGCTGGCAAATAGACCGGTAGCCAGTGCCCCCCAGGTCCCCCCAAAGCCGTGAATGCCGACCACATCCAGGGAATCATCGTATCCCAGCCGCGCCTTGAGCAATATCCCGCCATAGCAGATAATGCCTGCCAATCCGCCGATAATGATTGCAGACATCGGTCCCACAAATCCGGAAGCCGGGGTAATGGCCACCAGTCCCGCGACCGCGCCGCTGGCCGCCCCCAAGGTCGTGGGTTCCCCCCTGTGGATCCATTCCATCAGTATCCACGTCAGCGCTGCAAGTGCGGACGCCACGTGGGTGACCACAAAGGCGTTTGCCGCCAATCCGTTACATGCAAGCGCACTGCCGGCATTAAACCCGAACCACCCGAACCAGAGAATGGCCGCCCCGGTGATGGTCATCGGCAGGTTATGGGGGATATAGGCCGTACTCCCATAACCGAGGCGTTTTCCGATGAACAGGGCCGCGGCAAGGGCCGACAGGCCTGAACTGATGTGCACCACCGTTCCTCCGGCAAAGTCGAGGGCCCCCATGCGGCCCATCCACCCCCCGGCGCCCCAGACCCAGTGCGCCAGCGGATTGTAGACAAAGGTGCTCCACAAGAGGGCGAAGAGGAGAAATGCACTGAATTTCATCCGTTCAGCCACGGCCCCGGTAATCAACGCCACGGTAATGATGGCAAACATACACTGGAATATCATGAATGCAATATGTGGGATCGTGCTTCCGTAGTCAGGACTTGGGTTCATACCCACCCCATTCAGCCCGAACCACCCCAGACCGCCGATAAGCCCGGCATGGTCTGTTCCAAACGAGAGAGAATAGCCCCACAGCACCCATTCCAACGTGATAAGGCCCAAAACAATGAAGCTCTGCATGATGGTTCCCAGAACGTTCTTTTGGCGCGCCATTCCCCCGTAGAACAGGGCAAGGCCCGGTGTCATGAACATCACCAGGGCTGCCGACATCAATACAAAAGCGGTGTCTCCTGCATTCATCATTTCCGTCCTCCTTCAGTTTTTGAAGTACCCTAAAAAGCAATATGTATGCCAGAGACGGGAATCCGCTACTTTTCAATTAAATATCAATAGGTTAAAAACCATTAAAGGAACAGAGGAATCGGTCGTCTAAAACATTTTTGTAACACGTCTATTTTTTTAATACAAAAATGTAGAGTGCTTCCAGGTCGATTCTCCATGAATACTATCCCGAAAGGGTAAGGGAATATGGGAGCCAGGCACAGATGAGTCTCCAATTCAGTCCCGCCATGGCGGGATTTACAAGGTCAGGGAAATCAAGGAGTTGGAATGGATCAGCTTTTTAACGACGTAAGAAGGTCCGGCGTCAGGGATTTACCGCGCCGTATGCCTTGGGAAGTTCCTTGAGGTGCAAGTCCAATTGTGGAAAGGCGATCTCCACACCGTGATCGCGAAACTTCTTTAAAATGGCGAACCGCAGGTCGGAGGCAACGCGCTTGGAACCGTCGAATTTGACCCAGAACTTGATCCGGAAATCCAGACAACTATTCGCGAAGTCCTCGAAGCGCACCCGTGGCGCGGGATGTCTCAGGATTTCCGGGTGTTCACCAGCCACCTCCAAAAGCAGCCGTTTTACCAGTTCAGGATCACTGTTGTAGCCGGCCCCCACAGCCACAATCAACCGTACGGCACGGTTGTTCGTACGGCTCATGTTCACGAAGGGCATGGCGACCAGATTCGAATTAGGGATCAGGACGGTGGTGTCGTCCCGTGTCCGTACCAATGTGTTTCGAATGGTCATTTTTTCCACCACTCCCAGGACCCGTTCATGCTCAATAACATCGCCAGGCCGCACGGACCGGCCAAAAAGGAGGATGAGGCCGCTGACAAAATTGTTGATGATGTGCTGCAGTCCGAAGCCGATTCCCACGCTCATGCCACCGGCAAGCACCACGATGGATGACAGGCTGACACCGATGATGTGAAGCAGCGCCAGGCTGTAAAGGCCCCAAACCCCATAGCCCAGCACGGTCTTGAGAGGAACAACGGCTGCCTGGTCCACCTGGGACCTGCGACCCATACCATCCACCGCACGCTTGAGCACCTCGACCACCGGTTTGACCACGAAAAACAGGGCCACGGCCACAGCGATCTGGACAAAACCGACATGAACATCTTTCCAGGTGAACGCGATCTTGTTGGCCAGGTCCAGAATTCTGGCCTGCCCGAACTGGTCCGCCAACCAGATGAGGATGAAGCCGGCAGAAAAAAACCAGATCAGCGGAATGCCCAGGCTGACGCTCACGGAATGAAACAGGGAATCCCCCTTGTCCTGCAGGCGGGCCAATCGGCCCCGAATGAGATCAGAGACCGCGAGGCCGAACTGGTAAACGATACAACACAGAAAAAGCGTCAGAAAGATCTCCACGGCCGGAAAGGTAAATCCCGCCAGGGAAAGGCCGATAATCGGAATGCCGCTCCAGAAGCAGAAACGGGCCAGTCTTCGCGGGAATTCGTTGGTGTATTTTCGGGATGTACGCCACATGAAAAACATCATGATTCCGATGGCCAGGGGCCAGACCACGCCAAGCAGCAGCAGCGGTATGTTGGTGAGCTGGGCCATGATGCCCGCAACGTAAAGGTAAAAAAGAGGGAACAGGGGAGAGGAGAGTCCGGATTGCAGTCTGATTTCCCGCAATCTCCAGGCCAGTAAAATGGCTGCCGCCGCACCAAAGATAACGGCCAGACGGGAAAAGGCGATGTTTTCCGGAAAGACATTGACCATGGACGCCGCCCAGAACCCCCCACACAGGAATATGGAAAGACTGGAGGCGCGAAAAAACCGGGGCCATCCACCCTGATCCGTGTGGGACCGGCCGACGATCCGGACCAGGATCCATCTGAAAATGAGGAGGCAGGCGAGTCCCATCGCCAGGAAGACAAGGGCCGATTGCCCCCATTCAGCAGTGGAATCCGGGAGTTTGGATTCAAGCGTCGCCCGGATCGAATTCTCCCAGATGAAATAAGACAGGGACAGGTCCTGCAGGACCTCCCTGTTGAACAATACAAACAGCGGCTGCGTGAAATAGATAGTCCAGACGCCGGCGATTTCTTTTTCCAGGCCTTTTACGAATAGAGCGGCTTCCTTTTCGGCCGTCACGTACCGGGCCAAAACCACATCCAGCTCTTTTTTGATAGCAAGTTCGCCGGCTTCCAACCGGTCCAGATTATCCAGCAGTGATTGCGCATCCCGTTTCTGATCTGCCGAAATGGCCTGCTGCAGGATAAATCGCAGGTCTTCTCTGCCACTCTCAACAATGGAAAGGTTGATCTGAATTTCTCTGGCCAGGCCTCGAATCTGCTGGATCTCTTCGGCAAACTCGTCATCGAGTTCAGCAGCCTGCCTGAAATACATTCGTACCTCAAAGGGATTGGACTCGCTTACGGCAATGAGAAAACTGAGTTGATGTGCCCGGTTCTCAATATCGTCGAGAATCGTCTCAAAAGCCCTGATCCGGGCCATTTTGGCGGGCCCGATATGTTCGAGCCGCTCGGTTGCCTTGACAATCAGGAGGTGTTTGGTTTTGACCAGCTTAGCCAGATGCGTCTGGTTGTACCTGGCGGCAACCGCCGGGGAGGAAACCGCCAGAGAAAACAAGACCAACGTTTGGACAAACCGGGTAATACAATGCTTCACAGCAGGCCTCCCTGAATTTTTCGAAATGACGTCATGGTGATTCTCGGAGGGAATTTAATCATAAACAGGCGGAATTAACAACCATCATTTGCGGAGGTACCGGCAGTAAACGAGAGGACGGAAACCGATGGCCGCCAGCCTTCTCTGCGCTTCCGTGCCCTTCCCTGGGCCGCAGGTGGAGCAGAGCCCCGGGAGACGCAATTTGCACACATCGCAGTTGATTCCGCATGCGCCCGCAGGCATGGTCTAACCCCGCAGAAAGGCCACATCGATGGATGGCTCACCATACCCGCACGCACCATATCGGCATCAAGGAATTCTCTCTTATGCCATCGATGGGTAATATGTCAGATGCAGCCTGGACTATAATGCCGCTTCGCCCTTGCCATAGACTCCCTGCCATACCGGCTTTTCTGCCTTCAAAAAACGGATTACAGGCCCCGTTCAGGGGGTCAGTCCAGCACTATTCGACATAATATCAAATAGTTGCCATGGACCGACCCCATTACAAGCATTACA
>CAZACO010000350.1:0-5091 GCA_964483185.1 uncultured Desulfobacteraceae bacterium | reverse complement strand
GTGTGCTTTGTGTCTCTGTGTGATAAATTTTTGGTTGCGGCTATCCGCGTTAGATCTGAAATGCAATTCAATCTGAAATCTGAAAGCTGCAATCTTATAACGCGCAACCTGAGCCATCATAATTTAGAGAGTTTGTAATTGGTCAATATTTCGTTGTTAAATAAAAGGCTTACGCCTGAATTCCTTCAAGGAGTTTACCCGTGAGGGTTTTATCCACGGAACATTGAGATGATACGAGGATTTTATGGAAAATGAAACGTACAAGGTACAGGGGTTTAAGGCGTCTGCTGTGGTTGCAGGGCTGAAGAAAGGGAATGCCCTGGATGTGGGCCTGATTGTCTCGGAAACGGAGGCCGCGGCTGCAGGGGTATTTACCACCAACAAAGTCCGGGCCGCCCCTGTTCTCCTTTCTGAGCGGCACGTTGGAAAGGGAAGGGCACGGGCCATCATTGCCAATGCGGGCAATGCCAATGCGTGCACCGGGGCCCGGGGTCTCGACGATGCGCGTACGACAGCAGAACTCGTAGCCGAGGCTTTGGGCATCAATTCCGGGGAAGTGCTCGTTGCGTCCACAGGGGTCATCGGGCAGCCGCTGAATATGGACCGGATGGAGAAGGCGGTGCCGGTCCTGGCGGGGAACCTCTCTTCAAAGGGTATCCCGCTGGCTGCGCGGGCCATCATGACCACCGATTCCTTCCCCAAGATAAGCCGTTTCGAGGGAGTGGCAGAGGGGAAGCCATATCGAATCACGGGGATTGCAAAGGGGGCCGGCATGATCATGCCTCAGATGGCCACCATGCTCTGTTTTCTCTTCAGCGACATAAGGATCGATCCTGGAGACCTGAAAAGGGCGCTTGTTTCCTCCACAGATACCACATTCAACCGGATCACCGTGGACGGGGATACCAGCACCAACGATACCGTCCTGATCCTGGCCAACGGTCTTGCAGGGAACGGAGATCTTTCGGAAGAGGATTTCGACGCCTTTTCTCAGGGGTTGAGCCAGGTGATGGGGGATCTGGCCCGGATGATCGTTCGAGACGGGGAGGGCGCTACCAAGCTGGTCCGTGTCGAGGTGAAGAACGCGTTGTCTCCTTCGGACGCCCAGAGAGCCGCCAGGACGGTGGCCAATTCAAGCCTCGTCAAGACCGCCCTGTACGGCCAGGACCCCAACTGGGGAAGGATCATGGCGGCCCTCGGCCGGGCAGGGATTGTGATGACCGAGGAACGGGTGGACATTTGGATCGATGACGTCCGGATCGTTAAGGGAGGCCTGGGAAAAGGCCCTGAACTGGAAAAGCGGGCTGCCGACATCATGACCGGGAAGGAATTCACCCTCACGATCGATCTCCACCAGGGCGTGTATGACGACAGGATCCTCACCTGCGATCTGACCCATGAATATGTGAGCATCAATGCAGATTACCGGACGTGAGGGGCTCGGCAGCTGAGGCCCTAAGTACACAGGAGAAGACCATGTTTGCCGTCATCATGTGCGGAGGTTCCGGGACGCGCTTCTGGCCGGCAAGCCGGAGGCAGAGACCGAAACAGTTCCTCAATATTACCGGCAAAGGGCCGATGGTGGTTGAGACCTGCAACCGGCTGGGCCCGCTTGCCCGTGACAACGAGATGATCCTGGTCCTGGGGGCGGAACATCTCGAGGAGGCAGCGGATCTCTTTGAGGGCCGTGACGTCCATATCCTGGCCGAGCCTGTGGGGAGAAATACGGCGCCCTGTATCGGATTGGGCGCCATATATGCCAGGCATCTGGGGTGTACCGGAGCGGTGGCCTTCCTTCCTGCTGACCACTATATCGGCGATCCTTCCCGCTTTTTAGAAGATCTCCGGGCCGCAGGCGAGATTGCGGACCGGGGAGGGATCGTGACCCTGGGGATCGTGCCGAGCCGGCCTGAGACCGGCTACGGGTACATCAGAAGGGATCCGGACCCGGTGAATGCGGGTGGGAGGACCGCCTACAGGGTATCCGGGTTTGTCGAAAAGCCCGACCTCGAAAAGGCGCGACGCTATCTGACCAGCGGCGAGTATTACTGGAACGGGGGCATTTTTGTTGCCAGGCCTGAAATCATCTTGAAGGAAACAGAGCAGCAGCTCCCGGACCTTTACAGGGGGCTCGAGAGGCTTTCAGGCGTCCTGGGCAGTGATCGATTTGAGGCCGAGTTGAGAGATGTCTATCGGAACCTGACGGGCATATCCTTTGATTATGGCATCATGGAACATACCAGGGAAGAGGTGGTTGTGGTTCCCTCTGAGTGCGGGTGGAGCGATGTGGGTTCGTGGGCGTCGCTGTATGAGCTGAAGGGGGCTGAACGCGATGACGGACAAAATGTATCGGAGGGCGACACCGTCCTCGTTGAGTGTGAAAACAGTTTTGTGTCAGGCCGTGGCGGCCGTCTGGTGGCCTGCCTGGGTCTCAGGGACACCCTCGTCGTGGATACGAGCGATGCCCTGTTAGTAGCGGATCTGAAACGGTCTCAGGATATTCGCGAGATCGTCGATCGCCTGAAAGAGACGGGGAAAGACAGTCTGCTGTAGACCAGAGGTTTCAGTGTTCAGCGCCGCCTCTGGCCGCAGGTGGACCGGTCTGATTGAGGCGGAAACCCTGCAGCGAGATGAACGTCCAACATCGAACGTCTAACGTCCGACATCGAATGACCGAAAAACCAGTGACCAGTAATCCCGCATCCTGCGGGATCTACGCTTCGCTCCGACCAGCAATCCTGCTGAAGACGAACTCTTCGACCAGTAACGAGTATCCAGGAACCAGTATCCAGCAACCAGTATCAAATGATGAAACCCCATATCTTCAGAGAATACGATATCCGCGGAACGGTTCCCGATGAACTGAACGAGGAAACCGTCCGCTTGATAGGGAGTGCCTTAGGCGCCTATTACCGGAATAAGGGCGCCACGCGGATTTCTCTGGGCCGGGATTGCCGGTTGAGTTCTCCGGACCTTGCCGCATGGCTTTCCAGTGCCCTTGTCGCATCGGGTATGGAGATCGTGGACATCGGTATGGTCCCCACGCCGGTCCTTTACTTTTCGATCCATCGTCTGGGCGTGGACGGGGGGATTCAGATCACGGGCAGCCATAACCCGCCGGCATTCAACGGGTTCAAGGTATGCCTGGGGGAGATGTCGGTTTACGGCGAGGAGATCCAGAAGATCAGACAACTTGCTGAATCAGGAAAGCTTAAGGTCGGGGCCGGGAAAGTTGAGAAGGCGGATGTGACAGGGGCCTACATCGACTATGTGGCGGGGAACATCCAATCGGGACCTGTCCGACGGAAAGTGGTGGTAGACGGCGGCAACGGTGTCGGCGGTCCGACGGGCGTCCGGATCTACCGGCGTCTCGGCTTTGATACGATCCCTATGTTCTGCGAGCCTGACGGCACGTTTCCGAACCATCATCCGGATCCGACGGTTTCAGAAAACCTCGAACCGATGATTGAAAGGATAGTTGAGACAGGTGCTGACCTCGGCATTGCCTATGACGGCGATGCGGACAGGATCGGGGTTGTGGGTTCGGAAGGGGATATCATCTGGGGGGATCAGTTGATGATCATCTTCGCAAGGGATCTGCTGACTCGCCATCCGGGCGCCACCATCATCGGAGAGGTCAAGTGCTCCCAGACCTTCTATGACGACGTGGCGGCACACGGGGGGAAGACCATCATGTGGAAGGCCGGCCATTCTCTGGTCAAGCAGAAGATGAAAGCGGAAGGGGCACTTCTGGCAGGGGAAATGACCGGGCATCTCTTCTTTAAAGAGCGGTATTTCGGATATGATGATGCCATCTACGCCGGAGCAAGGCTCCTGGAGATCCTCTCAAAGACCGATAAACGGGTTGAGGACCTCCTGGCAGGGGTGCCTCAGATGGCAACGACACCTGAGATAAGGGTGGATTGTCCGGATGATGAGAAGTTTGCGGTGGTGGCGGCCATCACTGAAGAATTTAAGAAGGCGTATGACGTGATCGACATTGACGGGGCCCGGGTCCGGCTGGACGGGGGCTGGGGTCTTGTCAGGGCCTCCAACACCCAGCCTGCCCTTGTGCTCCGTTTCGAGGCAACGGATCAAAAACGCCTCGAAGAAATCCGCAGGATCTTCATGGAGAAGGTGGAGAAGCGGCTACGCTTCTGACAGCCTTTGAATCCCCAGCGAAAGCTTAAGTATCCCACGGAGTTTTACGACGAAGTTTCAGGAAGATATCCCGTTACCAAAGAGGTATCTGTCAAGAGGTGAGTAGAACCCACTTTCCATGATGTGCTGCCATCATGCCACTCCAAAGCCTGCCATATTCCCGATCCCGACCCAGCGCTGTCTGAATCGCAGTGCCATGCCAGATCCCTTGCATTATGTTTTTTCATGGGCTATAATCCTTTTTCAGAATCATAGCTTTTTTTAATCGAATTTCAGGGAAAGGCATCGTTTTTCATGGAATCGGAAGCTGACAATCGTTTTTCAGGGACAATCACGGTTTTTCAGGAAAGGCGTCCACCTGAATTGGCAACGCCAGCCGGATATTCGGCCCTGATTGGCGCCTATGATTTGTCAGTTCCCTTGCCGCGCCTCCTCTATGCCACAGGGGAACGTCACAAGATCTACGAAGATGCAGGGTGGCGAATCTTGACGCCACGCCATGCGCCGAAGGCGAGCGTAGAAGGCCACCTTACCTTTGCCCTCAAATACGAAGGGCTGGACCTTGCCGTGCTCAAGCGTCTCTTTGCTGCGGCCAGCCCGGCCGAAATAGAGGCCGTGGTGCGTGCCAAACCCACGGGCCGTTATGCACGACGCATCTGGTTCCTCTATGAGTGGCTGACGGGTGAGCAACTGAATTTGTCAGATGCCGGGAAAGGAACCTATGTGCCGGCTGTCGATCCTGACAAGCAATGGGCGATCGAGGGTGAGAACTCCCCGCGCCACCGCGTAAGGAACAACCTTCCGGGCACGCCAGCATTTTGTCCCTTGATCTTCCGCACGAAAAGACTCGATGAATTCATCGAAATGAATGTTCATGCGCTGGCTCGGGCGGTAGTGGCCAATGTACCCCGAGACGTGTTGGCGCGTGCG
>CAZACO010000349.1:0-5106 GCA_964483185.1 uncultured Desulfobacteraceae bacterium | reverse complement strand
CTGGCAAGAGAGAAAGGACTACCTGGGCCACCCGGATTTTATTCATTTCTCTTTAGCGATTGTCATTGTATGCATTCGTCTGAGGAGAACTATTGTCAATCAATGGCAGATGAGTTCTGGGAAAAATAGTCTGCGCATTCAAACCTATTTCCCACGGTGAGTGGGTTCAGAAATCCTCAATTTTGGGGGCTTAGGAGGCTGTTGGGCCTCTGTGGGCTCCAAGGGCCTCCTTACCTTGAATTTCAGCTTATTATATGCCATTCCGGGAATTGTGTACTGGCCTGGGTAGTTGCCTTCGGGAAGGTAAAATTGGCTAGGTGGAACAGCCTCCTTTCGAGTTGAGAAGCTTTCCCAAAGCAGCCTCGCCTTGGCAATGCCCTTCTTCTCGTAAAATTCAACTTCAAGCGGGTACTTTTTACCGGCGATTAACCTTCCTGTCTTGAAACCGATAGCTCCAATCTTGCGATCATTCCAAGCATCGATAATTAGTTTGCCGTCGAGGTAAACCCTTCCACCTTCATCTACCTCAAAATACAGTGTATAATCTTCACTATATTGCGGCTGAAGGAACCCAGTCCATCTTGCAGAGTAATGATCGCCATATTCACCGCCCACCTCCGCTCGGATATAGCGGTTTTTCCAATCAAAACAGTCAAAGTCAATGTTTGGCTCAATATGCCGCACTTCAGAACCATGGAGTTTATCATTGTCGTAATATTCGCCGAGAAGGCCGGTTCCGCAGCCAATTTCTTTGCCAACAGTGAGTGAGTTCACTATGGTATCTGACTCACTTTGGTTATCAGTAACAGTAAGGGTAACATTGTATTGTCCGGGCTTTTCGTAACGATGTGTGGTCACCAGACCGACGCCCGTGTTTCCATCCGCAAAATCCCAACAATAAGATTTGATCGTTCCGTCAGGATCATAACTGCGCGAGGCATCGAAATGTACCTTAAGCTCACCCCAGTCCCATTGATAATCACAATATGCAAGAGGGCTTTGATTGCCATTTTGCTCTAACGTGCCGACATAATCGGTAGAAATCACAAGAGCATCAATGTAAGAACTCTGGACCTGCGGACTTTCACCGTGAAAATATGGACCTAACATCCAATGATTGAACATGATCCCTGCGTGATTTTCATCACGGAGAGGCAGGTTTCTGCAGTCGGAGACGAGGTTGCCATTGACCCATAGCTTGCAGATGCCATCTTCCTTTCCCGGCGTTGAGAGCCGGGCATAATATTCGACACAATGCCATTTGCCTTTTGGAACTTTTTCGGGAGCTGAGATGTTATAAGGTGTTTTCAAATATGTGCCACAGAGCTTTCTCAACAAGCTTCCCCAGTAACCACCGACCTTCTGTTTCGCTGTAGCGATCCGAATCATCGTGTCGGCGTTCCTGTCGAAGTCGAGGATGACCGATAGGTCGGTGTTAGTTGGCACAGTGTAGGAACCGGCAAATAGCGTAGTATCGTGAGGGCCCATTATAGTAGGCCACTGCCAATTGTTGGGAAAGAGACGATAGTAACGAACATAGACCTCTTCCTGTGGTTTGAGCTTGATATGCATCCAGGGACCGCACGATTTGACGTTGTACTTTATCTCAAGACATTTTTGCCCTGTTTTGGAGTACTTATCCGTGATAAACAATTCCTTTTGCCACTTCGCAATATCGTACCAGCCTCGATGTTTCAGATTGCTATCCTCGAAATCTTCTTTTACGAGCACTTCTCCCATCGCACACAGTGGTAGGGATGCGGTAATTAAAAAACAGAGATAAACAATCCATCGAATCTTTATCTCCCTATAATTTGATTGCGGAATTAGCAAAACCATGGACTCAATCTTTTCGAAGCGCTGAATATTTAGTAGAACGATTAACTGCTTGCTCTAATACATAAGCGTCATGCATCCAGTTGTAGGTCCGTTGTACTGCCTGCTTGCCTCTCTCCCCCATTGTTTTCCTTAAACAGGGATCCCGAAGTTTAATAATATATCGGGCTAATTCAGAAACGTTCTTAAATATGAAACCGCACTGCTCTTTCCGCAAGATACGGACCATAGGTTTTGCATTCGAGGCAATAACCGGTAAGCCCTGGCTCATATAATCGAAGAGTTTATTGGGAATCGTATGATTGGTATGTTCGGTGACAAAGTGCGGTATGATACCTACGTCGGAATGCTTCAGGAAAGGCAGTAGGCGATGGAAATCGACCCATCCCCTGAAGTGAACATGCTCGGCGAGTCCTAACTCTCCGACCCTCTCTTTTAGTTTCTTTTCGGAATTTCCTTGTCCTATGATCAAAAATAACAAATCGGGTACCGCGCTGATTGCAACAGCCAAGGCATCTATGACTTGGTCGAGTCCCCTTGCAGCTTCAAGACCTCCAACATAAAGGACGACATAGCGTTTTTCAAAGAGGCGTCTATCGGATATATCCATCGTTTTAGGCATGTTCCTGATAGCGGATAAGTCAGGCGTGTTGCTGACCACAGCGATTTTATGATTTGCAACACCCGCAACAATAAGTCGTTGTCTGGATTCTTCCACAACTACTAAAACTTGATCCACAACTTGCAACGCGATTTCTTCAATAAACTTAACTACGTATGGATTTCGTACAAAAAGGTTCTGAACACGAAAAGGTTCGTAGCGCCAGACGTCCTTTATAAGAAAGGAATAATTCTCTGCCATATCCCAGATCATCGGGAGACCTCTCAGCCTGCCTGCAGCAACGGCTGTAAGCGTCAAAGGCAGATCTCGCACCAAAATCAAATCAATATTGTAGGCATTTATTAGTTTGCAAGCCGCCCTGAACCATAATGGGTTAAAAAAAGCAGGAAAACTCAGGAAAAAATTTATAGTCGGGTTTGAAAAGAATGAGAGACGATGTATGTGCCCATATTCCCACTGTTCATAGGATGACAATCTTCTCTGGTTACGACATAGGAGATGGACTTCGTGACCCTGGTGAGCAAGGGCCCTGCAGATCTTTTCCACTCGAATATCCCAGGGATAATCAGCATCCCATATTTTTAAAATTTTCACAGGGATTATCCAGTTTAATAAACATTAATAAATTTTAAGACAATTTAGCCATAACAATATCGACTATTCTTTCTGCAGACTTCCCGTCTCCATATGGATTTTTCTTGACCGCCATTTTTTGGTACTCAAGCTTATTGTTGAGGAGTAGAGATGTTTCGGACACAATCCTTTCTTGATCTGTACCGACTACTTTCGCTACTCCAGCCTCAATACCTTCCGGACGTTCCGTCTTTTCTCTGAGGACAAGAACCGGCTTCCCTAAGGAAGGCGCCTCTTCCTGGATTCCTCCCGAATCTGTCAGGATCAGGTAGCTGGAATTCATCAAATAGACAAATGTGAAATAGTCAATGGGCTGTATCAGAAAAATATTCGGTATCCCCTGAAGCATTTCGTAAACCGGCCTTTGAACATTTGGATTCAAGTGGACGGGGTAAATCAAGATGTCATCAGGATATTGTTCTGAAAGCTCGCTTACGGCGTTACATATCCTAATCAGAGGTTTACCAAAGCTCTCTCTTCGATGAGCCGTTATCAGAATGATTCGCGCATCTGGTTTTTGATTCACGATTCTCTTTACATTCTTATCAACCTTAATGCGGTTTTTCTCCAATAATTCGAGTACGGCAAAAAGGGAATCAATAACCGTATTACCGGTGACAAATATGGTTTTTTTGGGGATGCCCTCTTTTCTGAGATTTTCTCGCGACAGATTTGTTGGAGCAAAATGAAAGTCAGCTATAGCAGAAGTCAATCTACGGTTCATTTCTTCGGGAAAAGGATTATGCTTATCCTTGGTTCGAAGGCCGGCTTCTATATGTCCCACCCTAATTCTGTTATAGAATGAAGTTAGGCTTGATACAAATGTGGTTGAAGTGTCACCCTGAACCAGCACTAAATCCGGCCGAATTTCGGTTAACAGTGAGTTCAATTTGTTCAAAATTGACGCGCTTATGTGCGTAAGGCCCTGATTCTCTGTCATTATATCCAAATCGAAATCAGGGGTAACCCCGAATGCCTCTAACATGATATCTAACATTTTTTCATGCTGGGAAGTATTACAGACAGAGTGCGAAATAGATCTGGTTTTCAGTATCTGAATTAAAGGAGCCATTTTAATGAATTCAGGTCTTGTGCCAAATACAATAAGTATGTGGGGGCTCTTCCGATTGAAATCTACGCTCATTTCTTCCCTTATTTAGTAGGTTTTTGGTTTTGCTGCTATTATGAATGGGAACTCAATTACATATGGATGTCAGGTTAGTTGTGCATTTGGTTATGACAATTCAATATGACCATCCCACCCGAAGTGAGGTCTAAAGCGAAAAGAGGTTTCCTTGGAGATATCTTTCAGGAACATGTTAAGGTGCGTCGCACTTTCACTCACAACTTCAATATCATTGTAAGAAAAATTCACTAACGGCAGATGTTCAATTTTGAAGGAATTTCTAAAGGAAGGGATTTTCATGTAATCAAACCCCATAAGTTTTGCTACGAGGCAATCCACGCTAACAGGGCTGCTTCCCCCGATTATCAATTTGGCATCTAACGGGTCAGGAGCCTCAGGCCCATTTCCCTGTCCCGCGACTATTCCGTCAACAAAAGATAAATAGCGCTTTTGTTTGCTAATTCCACCTTCTCTAAAAGTCCCGTCAGGATTTCCGTACAAGAGAAGCTTATTCAAATCCAAAATTGTTCTCCAGATGGTATCGTTCCCGTACCAATTCCCACTTCTGATCTTGTCACTGGTTTCTCCAAAAAAAACCTTTCCTAATCTTTTGATAGGTGTGGCATATCGTGCATATTTGTCATATCTGGAAAGAGTGTCCCTGAAATATTTCAGCAGATATAGTTCCAGAAAATTACTGACAGTGTTGTTGGGAAATTGATCTCCTCCCATAGATGGAGTTCCTTCAGTATGGTGTGGCAGGAAGTTTTTGTAAGTATTTATTCCCACAAGGTTTTTCAATGAACAGGTTATTCCTGCTTTCTTGTGAGTTTTGCATTTTGGTAGATTGATAAAGAGGTCCGCGTTAATAGCTGTTCTTGACAGCCTA
>CAZACO010000348.1:0-5126 GCA_964483185.1 uncultured Desulfobacteraceae bacterium | reverse complement strand
ATTGCGGGTAAGCATTCGTGTGAGACTCCATCTGAAGGAGTTCAGAAGGAATTCACCTGTCAAGCTTTTATAAAAGGCTGACGCCCGCCTGCCAACGCCTAACAGAACCCGAACTGCAGGATGCGTCGTGAAACCTCAAATGGGCATGAAGCATTTCCCGAACTCGAAGGCATCGGCGGGCAGGCCTGAACTCCGAATAACGACTGCGGAAAAGGAATGGAAAAATGAACGATACGCGACAAGACGAATCAACCATGAGTTTGGCAGACAGGTACATGTTCCGGACCTACGGCCGGTTTCCGGTGTGTCTGGTCAGGGGAGACGGGTGCCGGGTCTGGGACGAGGACGGAAAGGAATATCTGGACTTTGTGGGGGGGATTGCCGTCTGTGCCCTGGGACACAGCTCGCCCCTCGTGACCCGGGTTCTGGAAGAACAGTCAAAGAGACTGGTCCATGTATCAAATCTTTATTACACACAGCCACAGGTGGAGCTTGCCCGTCTCCTGGTGGAGAATTCGTTTGCTGACCGGGTATTTTTCTGCAACAGCGGGGCCGAAGCAAACGAGGCGGCTTTAAAACTGGCACGCCGTTACGCCCATGAGAAGTTCGGCCCGGACCGGCATGTGATCCTCTCGATGCACAATTCGTTCCACGGCCGGACCATGGCCACCCTTTCGGCAACCGGTCAGAGCAAGATCCAGATTGGGTATGATCCCCTGCTCCAGGGATTCCGGTTTGTCACATTTAATGATGTCGATGCGCTTGATCAGGCCATGGATCCGGCTGTGTGTGCGGTTATCCTCGAACCGATTCAGGGGGAGGGGGGCGTTGTATTCCCGGATCCCGACTATCTCAAGCGGGTTCGGCGCCTGTGCAGCGAGCGTGAGGTGCTGTTGATTCTGGACGAAGTTCAGGTAGGGATGGGAAGGACCGGCCGGCTTTTTGCGCACGAACACTATGGTATTACACCCGATATCATGACCCTGGCCAAGGCACTGGGGAACGGCCTTCCGATCGGGGCAATGCTTGCGACCGAGGAACTCAGCTCGGCCTTTGGGCCTGGAAGCCACGCCACGACCTTTGGCGGGACGCCGCTGCTGACGGCTGTTTCAAAGGCGGTCGTGAGCAGTCTCCTGGAGGACGGCTGGATCGAGCATGCAGGAAAAATGGGCACCTACTTCAAGGAAAGATTAGAAGGTCTCGGAAGAAAATATAATTTTGTCAATGAGGTCAGAGGACTGGGTCTGATCATCGGCATGGAGCTGAAACGCCCGGGTGCTCCGGTGGTGGAAGCATGTCTGAAACAAGGGTTCCTGATCAACTGCGCCCAGGAAAAGGTGCTCCGTTTCATTCCCCCCCTGATCGTGCAAGAGGGTGAGGTGGACCAGTTGGTCGAAGGGCTTGATAGGATATTTGAAGGGATTGAAGGCTGACGATTGCCTGCCATGTAAAAAGCCCTTTTTATCTCTATTCAGGGCTTCATTGTTTTTGATATGGCACATTATTATTTATATGTAGCTTTAGGATATTATTGCAACCAATTAATTTATTGAATGTTTCTATGGGAAACAGAATTGAGAAATAAGGAAATGGAGAGATGCTGGAATTGAAGATTGGAGATCAACAGATACATTGTGTGAACCAACATACGGAGAGCTAAATTGAGCGAAGAGATCGAGAAAATCGTTTTGGCGTATTCAGGAGGCCTTGATACATCTGTCATTTTGACCTGGCTCAAAGAAACCTATGGCTGCCCTGTGGTCGCGTATGCCGCGGATCTGGGGCAGGGCGAAGAGATAGATGGTATCAGGGAAAAGGCGTTGAATACCGGGGCCGACGATGTGGTGGTGGATGATCTGAAGGGGGAATTCGTAAGAGATTTTGTGTGGCCTGCGCTGCGGGCAAACGCGGTCTACGAGTCGACCTATATGTTGGGGACCTCTCTGGCAAGACCGCTCATTGCCCGCGGTCAGGTCGAGGTGGCCAGGCGAGTAGGGGCCGATGCGGTCAGCCATGGCGCCACGGGAAAAGGAAATGATCAGGTGAGATTCGAACTCGCCTATATGGCGCTCGAACCCGGCCTCAAGATCATTGCGCCGTGGCGTATCTGGGATTTCAGGGGAAGGGAAGATCTCATGGCCTATGCCCGTTCCAAAGACATCCCGGTGCCGGTGACCCAGAAAAAGCCCTATTCCAGTGACCGGAATCTGCTGCACATCAGTTTCGAAGGCGGGATACTGGAAGATACCTGGGCTGAGCCGCCGGAAGACATGTTTGTGCTTTCGGTCTCGCCCGAGAAGGCCCCTGACACGCCTGCCTATGTGGAAATCGAGTTTGAGAGGGGAAACCCGGTCTCCGTGAACGGGGAGGCCTTGGCGCCGGCCGATCTCTTGGCACGCCTGAACGACCTCGGCGGCAGAAACGGCATCGGCCGGGTGGATATGGTGGAAAATCGGTATGTGGGGATGAAATCGAGAGGCGTCTATGAAACACCGGGGGGAACCATCCTCAGGACCGCCCATATTGCCATGGAATCTATTACCGTTGACAGGGAGGTCATGCATATCAGGGACGGGCTGATCCCAAGATATTCCGATATGATCTACAATGGTTACTGGTTTTCACCGGAAAGGGAGATGCTCCAGGCCTTGATTGATGAGACACAGAAGAATGTCAACGGAGTGGTAAGATTAAAGCTTTATAAAGGGAATTGCATTGTTGTCGGAAGGATGTCCCGGACTTCCCTGTATCACGCTGATTTTGCTACATTCGAGGAAGACGAGGTGTACAGGCAGGAGGATGCCGAAGGGTTCATAAGACTGAACGGCCTTCGGCTCAAGATCGCCCGGCTCCTGAAGGATGAAACCTGAGATTCGAAACTTGAAAAGCAAATTTCGTTTGATCGTTTTTTCGTTGAAAACTTTCAACAGGAACTGCAAGAGGATGCTGCATGACAAAAAAGCTTTGGGGGGGCCGTTTCAACCAGGATACAGATGCCCTAGTCAACCGATTCAATGCCTCGATCGGCTTTGATCGCCGCCTTTACGCCTACGACATCCAGGGGAGTATCGCCCATTGCCGGATGTTGGCATCACAGGGGATTATAACCGATGAAGAGGCGACCATCATCATGGAGGCCCTCGGCAAGATCCAACGTGAGCTGGACCACGGCGAGTTCACTTTTGATGATGATTATGAGGATATCCACGGCCTTATGGAAAAGGCCCTGGTGGACAAAATAGGGGCCCTGGGGGAAAAAATCCACACGGGAAGGAGCCGCAATGATCAGGTGGCCTTGGATGTGCGACTCTATGTGAGGGACGTAAGCCAGGGCGTCGTTGAATTGATTAAAGAAAACCAGCGTGCCCTGGTGCGGCTCGCCGAAGAGAATCTGGATATCATTATGCCCGGGTATACCCACTTGCAGAGGGCCCAGCCTGTGCTCCTGGCCCACCATCTCATGGCATACCATGAGATGTTCAAGAGGGACCGTGATCGGTTTCAGGGAAGCCTTGGACGGGTCAATGTCATGCCCTTGGGGAGCGCCGCTTTGGCCGGTTCCACATTTAACCTCGACAGAGAAATGGTGGCCGAAGAATTGGGTTTTGACCATATCTCCCGAAACAGCATGGATGCGGTCAGTGACAGGGATTTCGTTCTGGAATTCCTTTTTAACGCATCCGTCCTGATGATGCATATGAGTCGCCTGAGCGAAGAACTGGTTATCTGGTCGAGCCATGAGTATGGATTTGTTCGCATCTCTGATGCATTCTGCACGGGCAGTAGTATCATGCCGCAGAAAAAGAATCCTGATTTACCGGAACTGATCAGGGGGAAAACCGGCCGGGTGTATGGCCATCTCATGTCTCTCCTGACCACGATGAAGGGGCTTCCCCTCACCTACAACAAAGACATGCAGGAGGACAAGGAGGCGTTGTTTGATGCTTTTGATACCGTGCATATATGTCTCGAGGTGATGGGCCGGCTCCTTGGAGATATCTCATTCAACAAGGAAAGATTAACCGGGGCCACCCGGACGGGTTTCCTGGTGGCAACGGATCTGGCTGATTATCTTGTTCGGAAAGGGGTTACCTTCCGTCAGGCTCACGAGATCGTGGGAAAGATGGTAATCCTTGCCATGAGCCAGAAAAAAGAGCTCCATGAACTGACGCTCCGCGAGATGAAGGGTTTCAATCGGCAGATCGGCCAGGATGTCTACGGATGGCTGGATCCCCAGTTATCCCCGGCGAGAAGGAATATCCCAGGTGGAACCGGGCCGGATATGGTCAGGAAAGAGATTGACGAGGCAAAGCGAGAACTGGAAATGAATGATGGAAAGGGGTCCTGAAGGGCCATGATTCCTGTGAAGCAACCAAAGGGGCCGCGACCGTGAGCCGGATGCCGGTACTTTTATTGAGTGTTCTTTCGGCTGTTCTGATAGCATTTTTTCCTGCATGCGGAAAGAAGGCCCCCCCTTTTCTACCCGAGAAAAAACTGGCTGCAAAAGTGGATCGACTGACAGGGAAGTGGGAGGATGGGCAGGTCAGGCTGGAGGGGTACATAGCGGGCGATGATAAAGAGAGTCCCGATGTAAGAGGTTGCAGGATTTATCATGTCTGGTATCCTGCGGAACATCCGCCCTGTGATGGATGTCCCATTGAGATGGCAGGTTTTAAAGAGATAAAGGAGGGTGTTGTCTCAGGAGATCGGTTCATCTGTGACATCCCCGGAGTAGAAAAGAAGGGGATATGGTTTTTTGAAATTCGGCTGGTCGGCAGGAATGGCGCTGTCGGACCCCCGTCGGAAAGGATTAAATTGAAGATTGAAAATTGAATATTGAAGATTGTCCATGGGGCCGAGTTACTATCTCAATGCATTCCCCCAATATTGAGTTTTCAATCTCAAGTCCTACCGGCAGATGTCCTGGGTTTGTCAAGCGCTATCCAGCGTGCCCCTTTTCTTTCAGAGAAGAGACCGCCTATGAACAATTCTCAATCCGCCAGAGGCGGACAAGGCTTGTATTTTCCGCCCCTTGGGGCCTTCAATGCTTTTGATGATACCCCACTGCTTGCGGCGGGGTAGTTCATTATTCAATCGTCAATATTGATGGGCCCGTAAAAAGTATG
>CAZACO010000347.1:0-5144 GCA_964483185.1 uncultured Desulfobacteraceae bacterium | reverse complement strand
TTCATGGCCTTTAACTGTGGCGCATTCAGCGAGGAACTCATCGCCAATGAACTATTCGGCCACGAAAAAGAGGCCTATACCGGAGCGACCAGCCGCAAACCGGGGCTCCTTGCCACGGCCAACGGGGGCACGCTCTTCCTGGATGAGATCGGTGACATGCCCCTCTCCATGCAGATAAAGCTTCTAAGGGTTATTCAGGAACGGGAAGTCCTCCCGATAGGCGGTACCCGGCCCATCCCCCTGGACATCCGGATTATCGCGGCATCGGCCAAGGACCTCAAGAGCGCCGCCACTGACGGCGCCTTCCGCCAGGATCTGTACTTTCGCCTCAATGTGGTCAGCGTTATCCTGCCCAGATTGGCTGAACGGAAACGGGATATCCCGCTTCTGGCATACCATATCCTGGAAAGGTTCCGCAGGCGAACCAAGAGGAAGGTTCGGGCCATTTCAGAGGAAGCCATGGCCCTCCTGGAGAACTATCCCTTCCCGGGAAACGTGAGAGAACTGGAAAACATTCTCGAACGGGCGGTCGCCATGTGCCAGGGGGAGGTGATTCAGGTCCGGGACCTGCCGCCGGATCTCGCCGAATTGGAACTCTACTCCTACCAGAGGCCCGGCGGCGCCCTACTGAACCTGGAAGAGCTGGAGCGGGACTACATTCGCCACATCCTCCAACTCACAGGCGGTGTGCGCACCAGGGCCGCGGAGATCCTCGGCATCGATCGCGCTTCTCTCTGGCGCAAGATGAAGAAGTATGGATTGGAATAGCCTGTTCCCATCTGCAACAAGACCGTTTCATTCTGTAACAAAACGATCCTCTCCCGCCTGAGCAGTTCCTGACGGAAATTTCTCTGCTTGCGTTGCATCCTGCAACATATCGCCCCATCCCCCATCTTCCTATTGAAGCATAATTATTAAATTAATTCATTATGTTAAACAGACTAAGCCTGACGGCACAGGACTTGCTTCGCCTTCCTTTTCGAAAGGAAGGATGCGAGCCGATGTTTCAAAGGATCCTGGTCATTTTTGAAAACGAAAGGATTTGCAGGCAGGCGCTTTCCTATTCCCGCGAACTGGCCCTTCGGATGGATTCGGAAGTGGCCTTTCTGATGCTGGTGGAAATGGCCTTTCTGGACCGGGCCTATCTGGGCTCCAAAAGGAACGCGATCCGCCGCCTGGAATCACGCATCGGCAAGTTGATCGGAAATCTGACCTCAGAATTCCTGAAGGAGGGTATTTCCGTGAGCGTGGCCCTTCGGGTCGGAGACGCGGCCCAGGAACTTCTGAAGTTTCTGGCTGAGAGGCCGCCTTTTCAGGCGGTCATCTGGGGGAGCGATGAAGATCTGCCCGATGGAGGTCAGCCGAGGCGAGCCCATTGGATAGGAAAGGTGGCCGATACCCTGGAGTGCCCCCTCCTTGCAGTGACCGGAAAGGCCCGTCCGAACGGCCCTGATGTAAAGGAAAAGATATGAAAAGAAAAAATTTGGGAAAGGGGAACCATCGATGCAGCCTTTAACCACTGACATGATCCTGGTGATGGGGATGATCGGCGTTGCCGTATTTCTTTTTGTGGTCGAGTGGGTTCGTGTCGACGTGGTTGCCATTCTCATGATGGTCTCGCTGCCACTTCTGCACCTTGTTACGCCCAAGGAGGCCTTTATCGGTTTAAGCAGCAACGCGGTGGTCTCCATTATCGCGGTGATCATCATCGGCGCCGGTCTGGACAAGACCGGCCTGATCAACAAGTTGGTGTCGCCCATCCTCAAAATCGCCGGAAAGAGCACCTCGCGTATCGTCATCGCCATCTCGCTCGCCATCGCCGTCATATCCAGTTTCATGCAGAATATCGGGGCGGCAGCCCTTTTTCTGCCGGCAGTTCAGCGTGTCAGCAAGACGCTCAAGATCCCGATCAGCAGACTCCTGATGCCGATCGGATTCAGCGCCATTCTGGGCGGGACCATCACCCTGGTGGGATCCAGCCCCCTGATTCTGCTCAACGATCTCCTGGCCCCGTTCAATCTGAAACCCTTTGGTCTGTTTGATGTGACGCCGATCGGGCTCGCCCTGGTCGGGAGCGGTATTCTCTGTTTCATCGTTCTCGGTCGTTTTATCCTGCCCCAGGGCACCCAGGATGTGGCCAAGGAGGCGGCCAGTCCTGTCGAGGCGGCGCCTTTTCAGGAAATCGGAGAGGCCTATGAGCTTAAGACGCCCGAAGACTACACCCACTATCGGGATCCGGTTCAGGTGGACGATCTGAGGCGACGTTACCTGGTCAACGTTGTAGCCATCACCGAACCCCCGGATTTCAAGATCGTTTCACCGCCTTCGGATACGGTGATCCGCGCCGGGGTTGAGCTGGTTGTCTATGGTCTTGAGAAAGATGTCAGACGCATGGCGGAAAGCGAAGACATGCTCCTCAAAGACAGCCTGGAAGTCTTCAAGGACGACGTGGCTGCACACGCCTCGGGCACCGTGGAGGCGGTGGTGGCCCCCCGTTCCCCGCTGGAAGGGAAGACCCTGAACCAGATCAACCTGCCGGACCGCTTCCGGGTCACACCGTTGGCCATTTACCGGCAGGGAGAGACCTACCGGGCCCAGATCGGTGATCTGTCGCTCCGGGTGGGGGATGCCATCCTGATACACGGCACCTGGAAACGGTTACAGGTCCTTCAGGGAGAAGGGTCTCTCCTTTTTACAACGCCGGTGGACATCGAATTGATGCGACCCGAAAAGGCCCTCTTTGCCGGGATCTGGCTGGCTGTGGCCCTGGTGATGATCCTTTTCTTTAAGATCCAGCTATCCGTCTGTCTGATGACGGGCGCCCTGGGCATGATTCTCACCCGAGTGCTCAGCATCGACGAGGCATACCGCAGCGTGGATTGGAGGACCATCTTCCTGTTAGCTGGGCTGATTCCCCTGGGCATCGCCACCGAAAAAACAGGCACTGCGGCGTGGATCGCCCACAGCGTGCTTGCTGCCACAGGAACGGTCCAGCCGATCGTGTTGCTTACGATCATTGGGCTGCTTTCAACCGTTTTTACCCTGGTTATCTCAAACGTAGGCGCCACCGTCCTCCTTGTGCCCTTGGTGGTGAATCTGGCCATCGCGGCCCACGCCGATCCGCGCATGGCAGCCCTGGTGGTGGGCCTGGCAACCAGCAACTCCTTTATTCTTCCCACCCATCAGGTCAATGCCCTTTATATGGGCCCGGGGAGGTATCGAAGCACGGATTTCATGAAGGCGGGCGGTGTCATCAGCCTCGTATTCATCGTGGTGATGATCGGGGCGATCTATCTGTTTTACGGCGTTTAACAATCTGAGGAACGAAGGAAAGAGACATGGCAATCATTACCATATCGCGGGGTTCATACAGCAAGGGAAAGGATGTGGCTGAAAAAGTGGCCACACGGTTGGGATACGCATGCGTGAGTCGGGAGGTGATCCTTGAGACAAGCGACCAATACCATATTCCCGAGCTCAAAATGATCAAGGCCATCCATGATGCACCCTCCATCCTGGAGCGATTCGGCCACAGTAAGCGGGTATTCATTGCCTACTACCAGAGCGCGCTGACCCGTCGGGTGCAAAAAGATCATGTCGTCTACCACGGTCTGGCCGGGCATCTTCTCCTCAGCGGGGTGCCCCACGTGCTCAAGGTACGCATCATCGCCGACCTGTCCGACCGTGTGCGCGATGAGATGAGACGCGAGGGGATCGGAGAGCAGGAGGCCCGATCCTCGATCCTCAAGGATGACCAGGAACGTCGAAAGTGGACCCAGAGTCTCTATGGAGTGGATCCTTGGGACAGCTCCCTTTATGACCTAATAATTCATATCCATAAATTCACCGTAGCCGATGCAGTGGACTTCATTTGTCAGGCCGCCGGCCTGGAGCAGTTCAGGACCACCAAGGAATCCCAGCAGAAACTGGACGATTTAGCCCTGGCAAGTCAGGTCAAGGCGGCCCTTGTAGATCCGTATCAGGACATTGCCGTGACAGGTGAATACGGCAACGTCCTGATTTACACCAGGGCCGAGGATCGCATCACCCACAAGTTGGAAGAAAAGGCCAGAACCCTGAGCCGGGAAATCAGGGGAATCAACCACATAGAGGTCCATTCAGGGGTAACGATTCCCCCGAACGCCGTGTGACCGCCCATAGGTGGGTCTTTTGACAACAAACCCGTTGACCGAGAGGATACCATCATGTCCATCATCATCATCTCTTCTGATTCCTATTCAATCGGGCGAGAGATCGCCACAAAAACCGCGAAGGCCATGGGCTACGCATTTCAGGGCCGGGAAATTCTGGGCAAGGTCGCCGACACATACCAGATTGAGGAGGCAAAACTCATCAAAGCTTTAGACGAAATGCCATCCTTTCTGGGAATGTCCACAAAGCTTCGAAACCGATACCTCGCGTATATACAGGAGGCCACGTTGGGCGCACTTCTCAAGGACAAGCTGGTGTGCCAAGGTCTGGCAGCACACCTTTATGTGCTTGGCATCTCTCATGTACTCAGGGTCCGTATCCTCGCGGATGCTGAAAGATCCCTTCAGCAATCGGTCTCTAAAGAGGGCGTTTCCCTCAAAGAAGCGAGGAAGCGTCTTGATCGTCGCAATAAGCTGCGCCGGCGCTGGTCCGTGGACGCCTTTGATCTGGATGAAACGGATCCTTCTCAATACGATCTGGTCATCAGCCTCAGTCAGATCGACAGGGATGAGGCGGTGAAAATCATCACCGAAACGGTTGCCTACCGGAGGTTTAACCCGATGACCTATTCCATTAAATGCTTGCAGGAACTGGAACTAGCCAGCCGGGTACGGGCGGCCCTGCTGGAGCGCTTTCCGGACGTGAGGGTGCGGGCCCGCAGCGGGACCCTGGTCGTGGAGACACTGGCGCTGAAGCGGGAAAAGAGAAAGAGGGTGCAGGCAATCAAGGAGATAGCGGGAAAAATCCCGGGTGTCGAATACGTAGAGGTGCATGTCATCAATGACATTTTCCGCCAGGCCGCAGAATCTTTTCGATAGGCATCTCGTTTCGAATGGCCTGCAATATGAATTTTCATGGTTCCGTAAAAAACATGTTCTCTCGCAAAGACGCCCGCCGGGCCGTAGGCCCTATGGGCCGGAGGCCAAGAACGC
>CAZACO010000346.1:0-5151 GCA_964483185.1 uncultured Desulfobacteraceae bacterium | reverse complement strand
TTGCCGACCTGACAAAGCGGTTCTTCAGTTCCATCCCCTTTATGACCATCGGTTCGAACAGAATGCTCATCTTCCACCCCTCCCGGTTTTAGGCCTCAGCCGTCTCTTTTCCGGCACATAAAAGGCGCGTTCACGTCAGCCCGTTGCCTGGCGGAGAGGGTGTTGTCGGAATACCCACAAGAGGTTCTGTCTCGCCCTGAATCCCCAGACGGACAAGCTGAAGCCTCCCCTTCTCCGTGCTGATCACGGTGATCGACCCGTTTTGCGGCCTGAAGCTGACAACACGCTCATCTCCCGTGGCCCTGCCAACCGCCGCGTTTATTGCAATGAAATGGCTGAACACCACGGTCTCTCTATCAAGGGAAAGGAGCGCCTCAATGACACCCTCCCGCCATACCAGCAAATCCCGGCTCAGATCCGGCCATTTCCGTGTCATTACATCGCTTAACCATATCCCTCGCTCTCTCAAGCCTTTTTCAGGTGCAGGGATCTCCCCCACCCGCTCTTCTATTCTTGCCGAACACCCCCACGCCTCTGCCAGGGGTATCGCTGTCTCGCGGGCACGGGCGAGAGGGCTCGAAACAATACCCAGGATCCCGAGCGGCTTCAAGGCCCGGGCGACACGCCGTGCCTGTGAACGGCCCAGTTCGTCAAGCCCGGGATCATCGTCTTGGTTCCACCCCCCGGTGGCTCTGCCGTGGCGCACAAGATAGAGCTTGGGCATAGATTTTGACGGTCTCCTAATGCGGCATAGCCGCAACCAAAAATTTATCACACAGAGTCACAAAGCACACAAAGGGTTTTTTCTTGTCATATGTCAAGGCCTGCCCTGTTCCCCTCTTTGGAATGGATTGCCGGCATGATCCCTCATCTCTGACTCAGGCCACCTTGAATCTCCTTGTCATAAACTCTGAAATCTCCGGGGGTTTTTGCACCGCCCCCCGGAGCGCGAGGTCTACGGCCTCAGTGGGACAGGTTGAGGTGCAGACCCCGCAACCGATACAGATTCCCTCATCGACCTCGGCCCTCTCATCATCACGGACCGCAACAGCCCCCATAGGGCATCTCTCCTCGCAGGTCCCACAAGCAGCGCAAAGATCGCCATCCACCCGGGCCACATAGTTTGAAGGTGAAATCGTGTGAATGCCCAACATCTTTTTCGTATTCAGGAAGCCACAGCAGCAACCGCAACAGTTGCAGATCGTGCTCACGTGACCTTCAATGTTGTCCACAGCATGGACAAGCCCTTCTTCATTGGCATCTTTCAAGATCTGGATGACCTGATCGTTGGTTATCTCCCTGGCCATACCATGCTCGACCATATAACGAGCCATACTCCCGAAGTGGAGGCAGTTTTCAAGGGTATGATCGCACCCCTCACCCACGGCACGCTTCATCTGGCGGCAAGGACAATGGGCAACAGCGCAGAAGGTCTGATCCTCCACCTCCTTCTTGATGTCATCAAAGGGGAGCACTTCTCGGGAATCCTGGAGCGTTCGCGATACCGGAATCACCCTCATAACAGGCATATCGCCACGGGCCAGCTCCTCGCTAAAGGCCTCCTGACGATATTTTAGCCAGAGGGGAGCCAGCATGCGTGTATCCTCTGTCTCCTTGCCCGGCCAAAAGGGGGTTTCAGCCCAACCCACCACCGAGGGTAACAGACGGTATTTACGCTCCTGGCCGGGACGCCGGCTTGTGTAGACCGTGCCTCGTTTGGCCATCCGGTTTAAAATATCTTCCAATGTGTCTTTTTTTTCGGGAAAAAGCGCCTTTAATTCGAATAGCGTCCTGTTCTGCATCGGCAGCTTCAGCGCAATCTCGGCCTCCTCAAGAGGAAAAAGGATCTTGATAATTCCCATGAGGGCAGGGGACTTGGGGGAACCCATAATGCCCTGGTCAAGATGTTTGGCCAATTCCTCGTAGAGATTCCTCTCTTCCATAACGACCTCCTTTTAAGCTGATACCAAGTCGCTTTTTGCGGGAGGAGTATAGTGGGAGGGGTCTTGAGGGTCAAGAAAAATGCCATCGCAGGATAGTGCGGCTGCAACGTGCGGGCGCGAAATGTGGATGGTCACATAGTGAGATATAGAAGGGTGGCTCCATAACCGCGACTTGCTGATCTATCTGATCTGGAAAACATGCATACTGACGAACGAAGAAACAGGGCGGTTGTTTGGCATGACCTATTCAGCGGTCAGCCACATCTTGAGTTCCATGCGAACCAGAATGAAAAAAGATCCTGATTTGCAGGTTAAATACAACCAATTATATTCACTATGCAAGATGTGATACCTATACTATAACGCCTACAATCGCAACTTATAAAACCGGCCGAGAACAACAACAATAATTTGGCTGGTACCTTCTCTCATTCCTCACCTACCATGACCCTATGCTCCAGCAGGCTATTTCTTTCTGATAAAATCTATTCCTGCTATCACTACTAAAATCAAAAAACCCACAATTACTATGACAAGTACATACGGCCAGTGGGGAATAATAGCCCAGACACCTCCAATAGCTATTGCAGGAATCAGCACCCTTTCAAATATCAGCCTTATGATGCTCTTATCTCTTTTTTTTCTGCCCATACCTTGAACTTTCATAATAATAAGTCATGCGCATATAATCTAATTCCGAATCATTTCTGAATTAGGCTACCCTTTTTATCATCTTACATTTGATTGGAATCAACGCACTGCCACTACTAAAAAAAAGGTGTGCCACCTCACTTTTAACTGGATAAGCGCCTTTGGTTCGCATTTAATAACCACATTAACAATGTCATGACGAAATGCGTTCAGTTGCCTCGCATGATGGTTTTTTATCCCTCTGGCACATCCAAACGCATTGTTGGGAAGGCTGTCCAAAGTATTATCACTGTTCTGTTTCAACTTTAAATGCTATTCAGAATTTATTTACATGGAAGATCCTTTTCTGGCTTAGACCGAAGTTTTTCGAAAAAATCACTTCCTGTTTTAGGATGATATAGGATGTTGTTTAGCCTGTTAATGAGATTAGAGAAATTTTCCAACGACTCATTTGAGGGATCTAAACCAATATTTGGATCTGGAACTGACGGGTTGTAACCGCCGCCTCCAGGCATTCCAGGCTCACCAGGAGTCATCTCGGGATGAATTGGGATTTTGCTGTGTTGCAGTCCATCCGGATCCACCCAATTCACCGGATCATTGAGACAGTACCCATACAGATCCGTATCCCCGCCTGCAAAGAATATCGGATCTTTGGCGGTCCACCTGCCGATATCGGGATCATAATCTCTGTAGCCGAATCTCACAAGACCGGTGTCTCTATCGTGCAGTCCACCTGCAAACCCGAACGGCACTTCAAAACCGGGGTTTGTATCGGCAATCACATTTCCAAAGGAATCGTAGTCGATCTTTTTTACCACATTACCATATGGATCGGCAACCACACGTAACGATCCTACAGGATCGTAGGTAAGATAGTAGGTGGCACTGCCCCGCGTCATGGCATAAGGCATGCGGGCGTCCGCATAGTGGAAACGCATGAGGAGGTTGTCCGAACCGTCATACACGGCAAGCAACCGCGTCGAGCCCTGCCATAGGTATTTCTCTGTGGTGACGCCGTTCACCTTCTTGGCGATCCTCCGGCCCAAGGGGTCGTGCAGGTATTCAATCAGGGTACCGTCAGGGAGGGTGCTGGACAGAGTCTCCGAGGTAGGAAGCGTCCCGTTTTGTCTTCAGATCGGTCAGTAGTGCGATTACGCTACAGTAGGATAAACAGTTAGAAGCCGCCTCGAACACATTGAAGGGATATCCTCAAAGGTCAATCGTAGATTTGATAACCAATCTTTTTAATGGTTTAGTGATGGGGCGAGCCCAACAAAAGATGAAGCAAGAGTCAACGGCAGACCCCCATCCAGGATATGAATTTAAGTTTAATAAAGTGAGAAATGCAATTTTTCATGACCGTCCCTCTATTACCTTCTGACGTAGGAGCCCAGTGCTGTAGTTCCGCTCGCTGGGATCTGTGCGGGGGGTGCCGGGTAACCGGCATTCCTACCGCGACTGCATGATTTCCCCGCCTGCTCTATAGAATGCCCTTCAGAGACACCTTTGGGAATTCCACTGGGGCGTGCATCGTGCTAACCTTGCTAAGCTTATCCTCTTATGTACGTTATTACTGTTAGAGTTGCTCGATTTCTTAGCAGCGGTTTTCGGTTTCTTATTCTTTAGGCCTTGACAAACGTCCCGTGTCACACTTTTCGCATTGCGGGGCGGCTTTCCTTTTACCGCCCCAAGCCTTTTCTAATCCTACCACAAGAAAAATCGAAATAACTGTTGCCAAAATCGTGTCAAAAAAATCAATGGTAATCAAAAAGACTGCCAATATCATAACTAAGTTCCCTATGGGTTTTAATTTTATCCACTTTGTCGAAGAGATTCTAAACTGCCGCAATACTTCTCCGTTGAATAGATGCTTTAGTATCGAGCCATCAATGAAGGCGAAAATACACAATAAGATTCCTACTCCTGTCTCATGCTCAACATAGAGGTTGATAATGGTATAGCTCCACGATATTGGGATAAAGACAATCGTGCTTTTCCACCCTAATGGGGAAAAACGCCATAAACCAATAAAAAGGATCAAATTGCCAATTGTGCTAAAGAGGAAGCCAAAAAGGTCGTTCACACTTATTGTCTCAGCGATTAAAACATACTGAAAAAGAATCAAAAACCCAATGTTTAATAGAGAGATTAGTAATCGCCACAAAGCAATTATTCTGACAGTATTCAGTTTTTTCATCTTTTAGTAGCTTCTATTCTTGTTCGCATGGATTATCTCGGCTAATAATTCCTTTTTCCTTCAATACCCTTTCAAGACACTCCGGCAAAGAATCTAATCCTTTTTCATCCATTTGCCTTTTCAGTCCTTCTAGCTCTTTTATTCTTTGTTCATTGGGGTCAGATCTCTTTTTTATCTTCTCAATCTCTTTGTCTGCTAATTCCTTAATAATCTTCTCGGGTGTCACTGGATTGAGCCCCAGTTTATCTCTTAGTTTGTTCGATTTCTTAGCTAACCATTCGATTGCCTTTTCCCAAAGCAACCCATCCGGATCCACCCAATTCACCGGATCATTGAGACAGTACCCATACAGATCCG
>CAZACO010000345.1:3304-5160 GCA_964483185.1 uncultured Desulfobacteraceae bacterium | reverse complement strand
GCCACGCCTCGTCACGCGTTTCGCGTGATCCATACCATTTAAAAGACATGCACTCATGACCATTTCACTGCAACGCCTGACGTCAGTCCTCCATATTGGCCGTCTCACCGCCCGGCAGCCCCAGCTCTCCGGCCCGAAGGACCCGTCGGAGCAGCTTACCGCTCCGTGTCTTGGGAAGCATTTCCAAAAACGAGAGCTCTTTCACGATAATATCGGAAGAAAGACTTGCCTTCACAAAGGCCCTGATTTCGTGATTGAGCCGGGCCGACCGGGTAAACCCCTTGTTGATGGTGATAAAGGCCTTCAGGTAAGACACCCCCTCGTCCGGTTCCGAGCCTTTTGATATGACCGCGGCCTCTGAGACCGCCGGGTGCATGCAGAGCACCTGTTCAATTTCATAGGGTCCGATGACCTTGTGCCCGCCGGCCTTTATGAGATCGTCGTTGCGCCCCTGGTGATAGTAGTATCCCTCGTCATCCATGATGGCGATATCGCCCGTCAGAAACCAACCTTTTTCGTTGAAATAGGCCCGGCACCTCGCCTCGTCCCGCCACAGGCCGGACATGAGGGCAGGCCATTCCGCCTTGAGCGCCAGTTCTCCAAGACTCAGGCCCGGCATGGGCTCCCCATTCTCATCCAGGATAGCGGCCTCCACACCGGGGACCGGTCTTCCAATGGAGCCGGGCTTGATATCCATGGACGGGAAATTGGCCAGACAGATCATCCCTGTCTCTGTCATCCAGTAGGTGTCGTGGGGGGACCGACCGAGGTGCTGTTTCGCCCAGTAAAAGAGATCCGGCACCAGGGGGGCGCCCACCGTGGCCATATGACGCAGATGAGACATGTCATACCGGCTCGCCAGGTTGTCCCCGGCCTCCCTTAGTCTTCTCAGGGTCCTGGGGGTAGTATACCAGACCGATACGCAGTGCTTCTCAAGGGTCCAGTACCAGTTAGACGGTTCAAAAGGATCTCCCTGCACAAGGGCGGTGACGCCGCAAAGCCAGGGCGCCAAGACCCCGTACACGATCCCCGTTACCCAGGCAGGATCTGCATCGACCCAGAGGATCGTATCCTCCTGAAGGTCCAGGACATCTCTGGCAGTGCTGAAAATCCCCACCATGTCGTCATGGGTGTGAACCACGCCTTTGGGAGGGCCGGTGGAGCCCGACGTGTAGGCCAGATAGAGTGGCGCGCGGGCCGGGAGCCAGGTCTCGGGGAACTCCGTGGGCATCTGTTCCGGAATGCCGCTCACCAGGATCTCATTGGGAAGGATGTTCGGCATCGGGCCTTCCGTGAGAAAGACAAATTCCGTGGTCTCCCAAAGGTCTGCGGGGAGCATCTCGGCCAGATCAGCATGGGTGAGGATTCCCTTGGGGTCCGCATCGGCAATGCGGACACTCAGTTCATCAAATGTAGATGTAGCGTAAACAGGACAGAAAAGCACACCGATGCGTGCGCACGCCAGGAGTGAGAGGTAGATTTCCGGGCAGGGAGGGAGGAAGACAAAGAGGCGGTCCCCTGTCTCGAATCCATACCGGGCCAGCAGGTTTGCCCATTGTGACGACCTTTCCTTCAATTCGAGATAGCTGTACACGGTAACCTTATTTCCTTTTTCAAATATGAGCGCCTTCCGGTCCTTCCTGTCCGGATCCATGGCCCAGCGGTCCACGCCCTCGTGGACGATGTTGATCCTGCCGGTCCTGTGCCAGGCGAAGTGTTTCTCCACATCCGACCATTTGAAGGTCCGATACCTTTCCTTGTAGGAGCCGAGATTAGCCTCAGGGTTCTCTGCCTTCACCCGAGCCTTGATCATATATTTCCTCCTTCTTTGTAAGGGTTCAGAGGTTCAAGGTTCA
>CAZACO010000345.1:0-3204 GCA_964483185.1 uncultured Desulfobacteraceae bacterium | reverse complement strand
GACTTCTCTGACACAGGCGGCAAGGGCCCTCGGGCTGTAGCCGCCTTCAAGGATAAAGAGGATCGGACGATCCCCAATGTCCGACCGGAACCCCATAAGGAGGCGGGTCAACCTGCCGAATGCCTCCTCAGTCAGCCTTGACCGGCCGATCGGGTCCTCTTCATGCCCATCAAAGCCCGCAGCCACCAGGATCAACTGGGGCTGATAAGACCTCAGCACAGGACCCGCAATCTCCTGGTAGATATAAACGAATTCCGGGTCTTCCAGTTCCCTGGGCAACGGAATATTGATGGTGTATCCCGCTCCCTCGCCCTCTCCGACATCTTCCCAGTCCCCGGTGTACGGGTAGAGCATCGGGTCATGGGAAGACAAGTAGAGGACCTCTCTTTCCCCGTGAAACAGGTCATTGAGACCGTTGCCGTGGTGAATATCCCAGTCGATAATGAGGATGCGCCGCAGCCGGTGCGTCTTCATGGCGTATCGGGCCGCGATCCCTGCGTTGTTAAACACGCAGAACCCCCCTGCACGATCCTTGAGGGCATGGTGCCCCGGCGGTCTGACCAAGGCGAAACAGGCGTCGACCGAACCGCCGACCAGCTCGTCCACGGCCTTCAGACACCCGCCCACGGCCAACCAGCTGGCCAGATAGGTCTCGGCACTGGCAGGCGTATCAGGGGCCAGGCTCGTGTATCCGTGATCGGCCGTCTTCAGGACCCGTTTGACATAGGAAGGGGTGTGAACCAGTTCCAGATGTTCGAGCGTGGCCGGTCGCGGATCGATGCCGATCAGCTCCCCGCCGAAGTCGGCATCGAGCATCCGGTAGACGGCCTTGAGACGGTTCGGATGCTCGGGATGGGTATGGCCCGGCTTGTGTAGAAGATATCTCTCGTCCCGGACGACCCCGACACGACGTCTGCTCTGAGTAGTCATGATAGGTACTGGATACTGGTTTCAGGATACTGGATGCTGGTTCCTCGTTGCGGGTTTCCAGTTTCCAGTTTCAAATTTCAAATTTCGAGTTTCCAGTTACGGTTTATAGGTCTTTTCAATCGTCAATATTCAATTGTCAATCCGAAGCCTTTCCCTCTATCAGGTCCTGGATAACCGTGGGATCGGCGATGGTAGAGGTATCCCCCAGCTCATCGATCTTCCCGGCAGCGATCTTCTGAAGGATCCTTCTCATGATCTTGCCGCTCCGGGTCTTGGGCAGGCCATCGGCCCACTGGATCACATCCGGGGTGGCTATCGGTCCGATCTCGCTTCGAACCAGCTTGATCAGCTCTTTTTTTATTTCGTCGGATCTTGCTACGGCCGTATTCAGGGTGACAAAGGCATAGATCCCCTGGCCCTTGACCGGATGAGGATAGCCCACCACCGCTGCCTCGGCCACCTTTTTGTGGAGGACAAGGGCGGATTCGATTTCAGCAGTTCCCAGGCGATGCCCGGAGACATTAATGACATCATCGATCCTTCCGATGATCCAGAAGTACCCATCCTCATCCCTCTTGGCGCCGTCGCCTGAAAAATACATGCCCGGGACCTGACTGAAATAGGTCTCGATGAAGCGATCATGATCACCGTAGACGGTCCGGGCCATCCCCGGCCACGGCTTTCGGATGCACAGTACCCCTTCCTGGTCAGGATAGCGGGCCTCCTCCCCGGTATCATCAATGATGACCGGATCTACGCCAAAAAAGGGGAATGCGCACGATCCCGGCTTGATCGGCGAAACAGCCGGAAGAGGTGTCAGCATGTGACCGCCCGTTTCCGTCTGCCACCAGGTATCCATGATCGGACACCAGTCCCTCCCCACATAGTGGTAGTACCACCGCCATGCCTCGGGATTGATCGGTTCACCCACAGACCCCAGAAGTTTGAGAGATGAGATGTCGTGCGCTTCCACATACCGGGGTCCTTCCTTGGCCAGGGAGCGAATCACCGTGGGTGCCGTATAGAATTTACTGACCTTGTACCGTTCCACAATCTCCCAGTATCGCCCGTAATCCGGATAGGTGGGGACCCCCTCGAACAGGACACTTGTGAGGCCGTTAACCAGGGGACCGTAGACGCCATAGCTATGCCCGGTGACCCACCCGATATCGGCGGTGCACCAGAAGACCTCATCCGGTTTCAGGTCGAATACCAGCCGGGTGGTGATGGCCGCATAGAGGAGGTAGCCGGCGTGGGTATGCACCACGCCCTTGGGTTTCCCGGTGCTGCCGCTTGTATAGAGGATGAAGAGGGGGTCCTCGGCATCCATCGGTTCAGGTGCCACGTAATCGGGCAACTCCGGGTCCGTCAACGCCTCATGCCACCAGACCTCGCGCCCTGGATCCAGGGCAAGCCCCAGCCCCGCACGGTCAAACACGATCACGGTCTCTACGCCGGGACACTCCTTCAATGCATCATCCACGGTTTGCTTGAGCAAAATGGCCTTTCCGGCGCGAAAACCGCCGTCCACTGTAACCACCAGTCTGGCCCCGCAGTCATTAATACGGTTCGCAAGGGCCTCTGCGCTGAATCCCCCGAAAACAACACTGTGAACCGCCCCGATCCGGGCGCACGCGAGCATGGTCACCGGAAGTTCGATGATCACGGGCATATATATGATCACCCGATCCCCTTTGTTGACCCCCCTGGCCTTCAGGACCGCGGCCATCCGGTTGACCTGTTGATACAGGTCCTGATAGGTAATCGATTTCACATCTGAGGGGCTGTCACCCTCCCAGTAATAGGCTGTTTTCCCCCCGATCTTCTCCAGGTGCCGATCCAGACAGTTGGTGCTTGCATTCAGCACTCCACCGCTGAACCATGCGATTTTCCCTTCTTCAAAATCGTATTCCAGCACGGAATCCCATTTCTTTTCCCAGGAAAGATATTCTTGGGCCTGTTCAGCCCAGAAAATTTCAGGAGCTTCAATGGACTGCCGGTAACGCCTGTCATATTCCTCTCTGTCCTTTATGTAAGCCACCTCTTGAAAATGACTCAGATGGGCATCGTACCATTTGGGTGTCTCTGCCATTTGTTCAGCCCCCCTTTCTTACGTCCTCATACCTGAAGTTACAAGCACCTAAAATTACGAGTGCCTAAAGTGACCAAAACGACCCAAGTGACCAAGAGTTCATCCTTCACGCATCACGCATCACGCGTCACATCGTACAGATCATGGTTCTCTCGCATTCGCTTTGTCCACAGAATTGAAAT
>CAZACO010000344.1:0-5183 GCA_964483185.1 uncultured Desulfobacteraceae bacterium | reverse complement strand
GTGTGCTTTGTGTCTCTGTGTGATAAATTTTTGGTTGCGGCTATCCGCGTTAGGCTTGTTTGATCATCCTCTTCTTCTTCCATCGCTGGAGCAGATAGGGTTTCGTCATTTCAAAGGTCTCGCAGTCGTTTTCAATGGCCTCTTCGGCCTGTTTGATCGACATCTTCTTGGTCCGTTTCACAAAGGAGAGGGTCCTTCCAAAATAGAGGGGGATCAGGGAATCCATGATCTCGTCCGGTTCAATGCTTACGGCCCCGTATGAAACGGCCGTATCAAACAGGATCCTGGCCCAGAGATCGGTCGGAAAATTAAATTCCCGATCCTTCAACCCCCTGATCTCATGGAGCTTCCTGCAGACATCGGTAGTGAGGATCTCTTTCCATAGAGGGCTGTATCTCTCAAACCCCCTGTGAAACTGGTGAAGCAGGTTGTCTGTGTCCACATCTACCTTAGGGGGCATTTCTACTTCGCCGAGGCCAAAACCGTATATGGCTGTGGGGCGACTGTATTTGATCCTGGTCCAGAAAGATTCAAACTCCTTCATCATGGCAAAGATGGTGCCGACCACCTGCCTGAACATGGGGCCTAAATCAGCCCCCGGATCCTTGGTCCTGTGGATCTTTGGCCGTCCCACAAAGGCCTGGCACACCTGGACCTTCTGGTTGATTGCCAACGTGGTCATCCAGATATCGATCCCGAAATTAGCCACGGCCTTGTCCCACGTCTTGCTCTTCAGATACACATCGGCTAATTTACCGCTGAAGCCGAAGTCTCCGCCGATCGGCTGCCGAACCCTTCTTCCGTACAAGGCCCTTGTCATCGGATAAGCGATTCCATTCGTAATGGTCCCGTCATATTTATGTCTGACATAGAGTGGGGCCACATAGGAAAATCCTTCAAACAGAGGCTCGCCCAAATGCTTGATCCATTCGGGCGTAATGCTCTTAAGGTCCGCGTCAACGACCACCACCGCCTTTGCCCTCAGATCCATCACCTTTTGGAAAAGATTTCTGAAGTTATTCCCCTTGCCTTTGATGCCCGGATCGGTGGAAAGATAGATCTTGGGGGCCTTCGTCGGGGTATCCAGAAAAACCTGCTTGGTGTTGTCGGGAGAGTTGTTGTCACAATTAATAATGACGGCATCGCCCTCCTTGAAGTATGTGTCCAGGCCCTTGTCGGCCTGTGTGACCGGATAGCTGATCCCGTCGGCCTCATTATAGGAGGGTATGCACACCACCATTTCTGCCTTCTTGATGTTTTCCGGGTTCACCTCGTTTTCAAAGCTCTCGTTCATGCACCTTCTCCTAATTTTCACCCAATATGCCCAATACGGCCGAATTCCATCCTGCCGGCCCGGTATGATCAGAGATCTTAAGCCTTGGACATCGTTTTTCCAGGTCTGGAAATGTGCGCGGTGAACGGATCAGCACGGGAAAGTCCGCTCGCTCAAGCATGCCGAAATCGTTCGGGCTATCTCCCAATGCGATCACCAAAATCTGTTTATGATATTGCTTATACCACGCCGTAACGAGTTCCATCCCCCTTGCCTTGTCATTTTTTCCCTGAAGATGATAGAACCGTCCACCCGAGGTAATCAGAAGTCCCCTTCTCTCTGCGGCACGGTGAAGAAGGGCAACGTCCCCCGGTTCCTCGCCTTTGATGATGAACGGTTCGTCATATTCACGCATGGCAGCCAATCGGGCCGCCCCTTTATCGAGACCTGTCAAACGCGATATCTCGGCGATCCCCATATCTGAAAACCCTTTGATGTCCCACTTCAATTCATTTCGGATTTCCCTGAATGCCTGGATCAACCGGGCGTATGGAACGCCAAGAGATATTTCCCACAGGCCTTTCACTCTCCCGGCGGAAGACCCTGCGGACGATTCCACAGGCCCGGCCGGGCCATCAACAGAAACAACAGAAACGGATCCAGGGGGAGGATCGACACATGTCTCTTTCGGGAAAAATATGCCCCCCCCGTTCTCAGAAATAAAGGGGCTCGACAGGGCCAGCCTGCGGCGCAGGATATCCATTTCGGCCCGGGTCTTGCTGGAGACAAGAATAACGGGCGCCCCTTTTCTTCTGCACTGTTCAAGGGCCGGAATGGCCGGTTCCCATCCGTAGGTGTCATGATCCAGCAGCGTACCGTCTAAATCGGTAAATACAATAAAAAAAGGGGAGGCCGATACCCTTGAGCTGCAAGGTTCATCAGCAGAGGGCACCGCTCGAGCGTCAGGAAAAACGTCTTTTTTCACTTTCAACGACTTCAATCAGATCATAGAAGATCCGGGGCAGTTTGTTGGATACCCGCTCCCATGAGACAGTCTGGGGCGTTTCAAACACCCCCTGTTCTGTCTTACGCTCCACCTCGAGGATGGTCTGGGCGAGCCCGTTCTCAATAAAGGGCTTAAATTCGGGATGGGTGTTGACAAATCTCAAGAACTTCTCTGTCATCCTGTATGGCGAGGTAAGCAGTTCACCGGCCTGGAGGATCGAATTTCTGAAGACCTCCCTGAGCAAGTATTCTTCCCTATCCCGATCGTAGCTCAGATTGCTGAAACCTGCATCATCCGAATACTTCTTCACCTGTTCTTCGGCCACGGCTTGGTAGGTTACGGTCAGGTCTCTAAAAAAGGTGTCTGAAATCTCGAGGCCCTCTTCGATGATAAGGGCGTTCATCAGCGTGGTGACAATATCGATAGCCATTCGGTTGAGGCCTTTGGTACGATCTTCTGGCGAGGCACCCTGATGTTTGTGGTCAAATGGCTCTTTCGAAAACATGACCTGGGCAGAAGATGAGGCCTTGCGGTAGACCTCAATCAGCGTGAATATCTCCACACCCCAGTTGGTGGCAAACCGCATCCGTTTTAAAAGGTCCACATGAAACGCCACTTCTCCGGAGAGCTGATAGTTGAAGCCTAAGAGAAACTGGATCAGGTTCAACATCTTCTGGTCTTTACTTTCAGTAAATTTTCGCTTAAGCGCGATGAGAAGAGGGTCAAGAAGGAGTCGTTTTACCCGCCCATACAGCCTGTTTTCCATGATGCGGGCGTAATAGGCCTTGGAGAAATCGTAATTCAGGACCACAACAGGATAGAAAAGCCGATCCAGTTGGACGCGTCTGAAGGTGCGGATGTCCGCATCGATCAGACCGACCGACTCGGCGCCCAAGGCAATGGCGATCCCGAAACTCAGGAACATGTTCTTTCCCTTGCCCGGCTCACTGATATTGAATCCTGCCTCGTTGAGCGTATGGTAGATGCCTCTAAAGCCCGGGCCGTCGTTCCATTGAATCAGGTAGTTTTTTATGTCATGGCTCTCTATAAGACCCTTCAGCACAAAGGCGTCTTCCTGATTGGCCTGATCCAGGCCAAAGATGATTTTTGACACGTAGGTCACATCCTTCAACTGCTTGAGTATCCGCTGGAATGTGACAAGATTGGCCGGGTCAGTGTACTCAGTGGCAAGCAGCGGGACCACCAGCACCGTCTTCTTCCATTTGGAATGGAGCCTGAGCTGGGCCTTCAGGTGCTTCCGGTCCTGCCGGAGGATATGGAACGTGGTTATTTGACCGCTATTTTGTGAAAAATCAGAAATGACCGAACCCCTTTCCGTGTCTGTCACGCCTCGAGTCGTGACCCGGGTGACGCCCTCTGTGCGTCATTTGAGCCTATGTAAACGAATTCCGTTTCGGCCCCACATCCGGCCAGGGCCCGAAAGTGTTCACAAGCGCAACCCACCTCGCCGGTTAAACTCCCGGAGACGGGGAAACCGACGCTCCGAGGCGCCATGGCCATGGCAACACCGGGTGAACTTAAACAAAACAGAGCCCTTTGTCAACATCCCATTGGAACCGCGTACGCTCCTCTGTTCACCCCATTTTATCGAGCGGTTTTCAGTTGAAAGGGGGCCGAATAGCTGGTATGGTCCGGGAGCTCTGGAGAGGAGAGTAGAAATGATTCCATCCATTCGAGAATGCTTCCAGCTCATGGATACATACCGGATGTTAGATAATATCAGGTCCCACTCCGTGGTCGTAGCGAGAGTGGCCCGCCTGATCGCACAGGGTCTTCGTGAGGCACATATCGATATATCTGTCGAAACAGCCACGGCCGGGGCACTTCTCCATGACATCGGCAAAACAGCTTCCCTGCAATCGGGCCAGGACCATTCTGAGTTGGGGAGACAGATCTGTCTGAAAAACCATCTCGACGAAATTGCCCCTATTGTCGCGGAACATGTCCGGTTAAAAGACTATGCCCTGAACGGTAACTACTCTGAAAAAGAGATTGTCTTTTATGCTGACAAACGGGTCAACCATGATCATATTGTCAGCCTGGATGACCGGCTCGCCTACATACTTGAGCGATACGGCAGGAACCAAAGGGAGCTAAGCCAGGCAATAAAGGCAAATTTTTCTCTCTGCAAACAGGTTCAGGAAAAGCTCTTTTGCAAGTTGACATTCACACCCGAATCATTGTCCCGCATGGCAAGGGATCAAGAAACCCTATCGACCAGTGAACTGAATCTCACTTATTGACAGGTCTTAGCCCTTGTCTTTGCCCTCCTTTTTCTTTTTCTTTTTTTGCTGTCGCTTGCTTTCGGCTGCCTGTTCTTCGACCATCTTCTTTTTCTCGGCTTTCTTTATTTTCGGCGCAGCCAACTTCTCGGCCTTGACTTTAGCCATCTCGTCCGATTTATTTTCCTTTCCCTCGATGACATGTAGCCTCTTGCCCGTTTCTCTGATCTTGGCACGCAACTTCCTGACCGTGGTATCTTTAGCAATTTTTTCGGACCCAACCCCTTTGTCAGTCAATATAGACAGGCGCTGGCTCAACTTCTCATCCCAGTAGCGCTTCTGGTCCAACCTCGCCGTTTTCTCTTTTGATGCCATTTGTTGTCCTTTCTTTGTGATATATCGGTTTTCAAGTAAATATCCGGGTCCAGATGACCCGGCTTTGCGTTTCCCCTAAAAGGGGTTGCTTTTCTCGAAGGCGTACAAGTTAAAAGTGTCTAAAGTGATCTAAAGTGCCTAAAGTGATGGAGTCGCTTCGCTCAGCTGATTTTAAATAATTGACAGAATTCCTCAATCCCGCCTCGCGGGACTCACTTCAAACTTTAGTTCGTTTCCATCCATAAATGGCCCTTTTCCGCAATCTCGGCGTCAAACGGCGGGGTTC
>CAZACO010000343.1:0-5201 GCA_964483185.1 uncultured Desulfobacteraceae bacterium | reverse complement strand
GCGATAGCGCCAGGGCATCGTCAAGCGGCCGTATCCTGCCGCTTCCTCCGGGCGGCCTTGTTGACCTTCCCACATGTCCTGACTGTTCAGGATCTGAGGCAGACCGTGTGCTTGAAAACGTGACATTTGATTCAGAGACCCCGTGCCAGTGCACGGCGACTGAATCGATTACCATCGGCGAAGACGTCACGATCAAGAGCGGCGCCAATGTCACCTTCAAGGCCCCTAAAGTCAATCTCCAGAGCGGGTTTCATGCAGAGGCGGGGGCCGTGGTTGAGATAAAGCAGGAGTAACGCCGAAAATATTTTCATGCCGTCCAAAATAAATTGAGACTATCAAATACTATTGGCTAACAAATTGAAATTCCGTGATGCTCATATAGTTTAAAAAATCAGGTTATCTTTGTCATGGTGTCGCTTTTGCGAGACGAATTATTTACCACCCATTCGCTTCGCTCATTCGAGCCACAGAGTACACCGAGGAAATTTCTCTTTTTCCCAATCGGGAGACGGCGATTGGGAAAATTCTTTATGTCTGTCCTCTGTGCCTCAAGCGCAGCGGGTGGTGAATAATCCGTTTTTGGACAAGAGTGATATTTTATTGCATCGTCGCGTCAGAAGGTGTTAATAGACTGGCGACAACTTTACTAAAAAAAGAACCTGCAATGAGAAGAAAAAAAGCCACTGTTTACACAATGGGATTACTGATGATCGGTTGTGGAGTCTTTTTTGCCGGAAACCTGTCATTTGCAGGCGAAACCAACCCGCCCCGGAGCGTCCAGACTAAAGGTTATGACGATGTTGGTAAGGTGACAGACGATTCTGACAACCCTCCAGACAGCAATGCAGGCGCAGGGGTTTCCATATGTTATGGTTGCCCGGGCAACAACGTCGTGATTGCCAACAGAAGATTTAGTTCAGGCACGAATTGCATATGCGTCGGATATGAATCTATCACCATTGGCGCGGGGGTGATCATTGAAAGCGGCGCCACCGTCACCTTTTCGGCACCAAAAGTCTACCTCCAAAGCGGCTTTCAAGCGAAACAAGGTTCTGTCGTCAGTATAGAGACAGAGGAGCCGCCACCTCCTCCGGGCTGAAAAAGCCATGGGGCTTGCCAACAATAAACCTGCGGAAGCAAACGCTGAGAGAAATCCTGATGTTCTTAGACTCGCCCCCCCCGGCTGAAAAGCGGCTGTGTCTGACCGACACCTTCCGCTTTTCATGTCACAGCGATCTGTCATGTTTTAACCGTTGCTGCCGGAACAAGCATCTCCCCCTGACCCCTTACGACATCCTCAGGATACGGAAGGCCCTTGGCCTCCACTCTGATCATTTTCTTGAGACATATGCCCTCTATCGATCAGACCCCCACTCGGGGTTTCCGGTCCTGTCGGTGAAGATGGGAGATGAGGAAGGGGAGTGCCCCTTTGTAGGTCCTGACGGGTGCACGATTTACCATGACCGCCCAACGGCCTGCCGGCTTTTTCCATTGGGAAGATCTTCAGGCATCGGCCGAGGCGGAACCACACGGGAGGAGTTCTTCTACCTCCTGGATACGCCGGGCTGCGAGGGGATAAAGGAGAAAAAGGTCCAGAGCGTAAAGGACTGGACGGATGACCAGGGGCTTTTGCCTTACATCGACATGAACGACAAGATGCTGGGGCTACTCTTTCACCCCAGAAGAGACCGGTCCCGGCGCCTTGACCAGGGCCAGCAACAGAAGGTGATGGTCGCCTGCTACAACGTGGACCTTTTTCGGGAATTTGTCTTTAAAACGGGGTTCCTGGAACAATACCAGATCGGCAGAGAGACTCGAAATACGGTTGCGGAGAATGATACGGCGCTTCTAGCCCTTGGGTTTACCTACCTCGATCAAACCCTCTTTATATGAAACGTGAATCACACATCACGTCTCACCGCGAAAAGGTTCGTTTGAGAGTTCAATCAACCCTGGCATTTTTGAGAGCTTATCATGCCATCTTCCCTAATCTCCGCAACAAAGGCATCAACCAGCTCAGGGGAGAGATTTTTCCCGCTGATTTTTCTCAGTATGGCAAATGCCTCATCCATGGTTCTCCCCTTCTGGTACGACCTCTCCGTAGTGATGGCGTCAAAACAATCGGCCACACTGATGATCCTGGCCCCTAACGGGATCTGGTCCCCCTGAAGACCATTGGGATAGCCGCTTCCATCAAGGCTTTCATGGTGATAATGGACATAATCAAGGACAGGCCCAAGAAACGTAAGGCCTTCGAGGATGTCTACCCCTATCCCGGGATGCTTCTGGATCTCCGCAAACATGCCCTCGCTCAATTTGACGTCTTCATTGCTGAAAATCCGGTCGCTGAATCCGATCTTCCCGATGTCGTGGAGCATCCCCCCGATCCGGATCCTCTCCACCTCTTCTTCAGTCAATCCCACCCTTCGGGCGAGCCTTTCCGAATAAACCGACACCCGGTATGCATGGCCTTCCGTATACTTGTCTCTCGCGCCGAGGGCATTGGCAATGGCAATGACTGTCTGGGTGATATTCTTCTTTAACAGCAGATTCAGGTCCCGGAGCTCCTCGATCAACTGCTCCAACCGGACCTCCCTTGCCTCCACCCTGACCATCATCATGCCCATGGCCTCGGCAATCCTTTGAATCATCTCGGAATGGCCGGGCTTGGTAAACTCCATGACATCATTGGAGTAATTCCCTTTGGCCACCTCTTCGATGATCTCGATCAGGCTGCGGATCTCATCCTCAGAGGCCCCCTGATCGGCCGGGGTATGCTTGACGTGCGCAGTCAATGCCTTCTCCTGGATTCATGAGTAAATAAATGTCCGGGTCCAGAGGGTCCGGCTTTGGGTTGCCCCTATATAACGGGCTGCTTTACTCGAAACCGTCCAAGTTAAAAGTGTCTAAAGTGATCTAAAGTGCCTAAAGTTATGGAGTCGCTTCGCTCCGCTGATTATAAATGATTGACAGAATTCCTTAATCCCGCCTTGCGGCACGCAGTTCAAACTCCTGACGCGTTTACTCAGGCAAAGCCAAAGAATCAGGAACCGTTCAATGCTTCAAGGAGATGAATAAAGACGTCCATCTTCACTACCGTTTGCGCAACTATATGCCAAAGCATGACGCTTGTCAAAAGGAGAAATGATCTATCCAGGCGTGAAACGTGATGCGCGATGCGTGAAATGTCAGGCATGATTCATGTTTGATCGCGGCTTTTTGAGAAATCCGCCAAAACACAAATAATTAGTTGAAATGTATCTTGAATTCACATATTATAGCCGCCTTGCATCAAAATCAGCGGTCATTAGCCGGGCAATTGATCCCGCTGAAATGCGTTATACGCTATCATCACAGAGCTTTCCAGTTCCTTTAACTTTAGGCATCCCGCCTTGCGGGACTCACTTTAGTCACTTTAGTTCACTTTAGTCACTTTAGTCACTTTAGTTCACTTTAGTCACTTTATTTAGCTCACTTAACCCGGAGGTATCCCATGACACGGTCACTCCTGACAGCAAACGATCTCACATCAGAGGACCTTTTTGACATTTTCGAGAGGGCCCGGATATTGAAAGGCAGCATCAAGGCCCGAAAACCGATCGACGCTCTTCGAGACAGGGTGGTAGGCCTCCTTTTCGAAAAGCCCTCTACCCGGACACGAACCAGCTTTGAGTCGGCCATCCTGCGACTCGGCGGCAATGCCATCTACCTGGCCCCGGACGATCTCCAGATCAAACGGGGGGAGCCGCTTGAAGACACGGGGAGGATGCTCGGGAGCTATCTCGATGCGGTCGTTGCAAGGGTTTATGCGCATCAGACCGTAGAAGATCTCTCCCGCCATTCGGGCATCCCGGTGATCAACGGGCTGAGCGACCTCGAACATCCGACCCAGGCCGTCTGCGACCTGTTCACCATCCTTGAGATAAAGGGGAGGGTCGAGGGACTGACCCTTGCCTATATCGGCGATGGGAACAACGTCTGCCATTCATTGCTCCTGGCCTGCGCCTTAGCGGGCATGGATATGAACGTGGCCTCGCCGAAAGGGTATAAGCCCGAGACCGACATCCTGCTCAGGGCAACGGAAACTGCCGGAAAGACAGGGGCCACCCTCAACGTCTTCGACCGCCCGGAAGACGCAGCGGCCGGGGCCGACATCCTCTATACCGATGTGTGGGTCAGCATGGGAGAGGAAAAGGAAGAAAAAACAAAACTGAATACCTTTCAGGGGTATCAGATTAATGCCGATCTGTTGGGCATTGCGGCCAAAGATGCCCTGGTGATGCACTGTCTTCCTGCCCACAGGGGACTCGAGATTACCAATGACGTCATCGAAGGACCCCGGTCCATTGTCTGGCAGCAGGCGGAAAACAAGATGCATGGGGCCGCCGGCATATTGGACTACTTTCTTTCATAGGCGCCGACGTTTGGGATTGGCGATTGTTGATTGTTGATTGACGATTGAAAAACAGCAGAAAAACCGGAATTCAGAGATTCAGGGGCCAACCATATCTTTGTGGAGGGTATATAGCATGAAGACTTATCTTACCATATTGGGACTGCTCGTTTTTGTCGGATTATCCGCGGCTTCGCCCACCTCTGGACAGAACCGTCAGGAAAATGGACAATCCGTGATAACGATCCTTTCTGCCATGCCGCTATTTGAAGGCCTGACAAGTGGAGAGATCAAACAGGTGGCCGAACGATGCGAGTTGAAGGCATATTCTTCAAACACGGCGTTGATTAAGAAGGGACAGGAGATAGACCGGCTCTATCTCATGGTTTCCGGAAGCGGTAACATCCTGTTCAAAGATCGTGTAATCCCTTTCGGCAGACACATCCTGTTGGGTGAGGTGGAATATGTCGATCCCGTTCCGGCTGTCGCTGACGTTGTTTTGGCAACGAACAGCAAACTCATAGAGATCAGGTACGCAGCCATTGACAGCCTCTTCAGGTCCGAACCCGATCTCGGCCTGAAGGTGATGCGCAATCTGGCCCGGGCACTCAGCCGGAAGGTTCAAGAGAAAAATGAGTGACTTTTCTCAATTCGAGGCATCTTCTCAAACAATCAGGGGGCTTACCGTCAGCAACCATGCCGGAGTTCTTGACGACTTACAATTCAAACCCCAGGTTGCCTCATTTGGGGACCGCAAAAACCGCTGACCCGTAGCCCACGACCCACCGGCCCCGGCTCTCGGGGAACT
>CAZACO010000342.1:3225-5207 GCA_964483185.1 uncultured Desulfobacteraceae bacterium | reverse complement strand
TATCTCAAACTCGCCGCATCTGATGGCTTCCCTCAGGAAGAAGTCCAGGGTGTCTTCAACCGATTTTTCAAGTTCCACCTGGGGCGTCCAGTTCAACAGGCGCCAGGCATTTCGGATACTCGGTTTGCGGTGAACCATATCCTGGTAGCCTTCACCGTAATAGGCCCTGCTCTCAACCTCCCTGAAACCTGCAAAGGGCGGGAACCTTGAATGGAGCGGATGCTGTTTAAACCTGTTTACCAGAAGCTCGGCCAAATCCCGGATGCTCGCCTCGTTGTTGGGATTACCGATGTTGATGATCCTGCCGTCACAGACGCCTCCCTTGTTCTCTATGATCCTGTACAGGCATTCCACGCCGTCAGCGACATCCGTGAAACATCGCTTCTGGTTGCCGGAATCAACGAGCTGGATCGGGGTGCCTTCGACAAGATTCAGAATCAACTGTGTGATGGCTCGTGAACTGCCGATGCGAGCGGACATGAGGCTGTCCAGCCTGGGGCCGATCCAGTTGAAAGGCCGAAACAAGGTAAACTGAAGTCCTTCCTGTGCCCCATATGCCCAGATAACCCTGTCTAACAACTGCTTGCAGCAGGAGTAGATCCAGCGCTGCATCCGTATGGGACCTAATACCAATCTGGAATGATCCTCATCAAAATCTTCTTCATCACACATCCCGTACACCTCAGAGGTGGAAGGAAAAACAATCCGTTTCCCATACTTGACGCAATATCTCACGACCCTGAGATTTTCTTCAAAATCGAGCTCGAATACCCTCAGGGGATTCCGGGTATATTCAATCGGTGTCGCGATGGCAACCAAGGGTATGACAATGTCGCATTTCCTGATGTGGTATTCGATCCACTCTCGATGAATCGAGATGTCTCCTTCATCGAAGTGAAACGCGGGGTTTTTGAGCAGGCGCTGGATATAGTCAGACCGAAGGTCCATCCCGTGGACGTCGTACTTCCCACTCTCTAAGAGCCTCTCGCTCAATGCGTTTCCGATGAACCCGTCAACCCCCAAGATGAGTATGCTCTTTTTTCTCCCCGCTTCGATCCGGCTGGCTGCATGTTCTCCAAATGTCATCCCTTCAACGAGACCGAGTTCTGCAGCCAACTGGGTCCCGGTCATGTAAACGCCCCTTTCGGTCTGGCCGAAATCAACGCGTACAGCCCCTTTTCCGCAGGCAATCACCAGAGGATCGACCGCAAGGACCGTTGCCGGCCTTGCCCCGTCGCCACTCTCCTCAATTTCAGTGACCGACCAGAACAGGCATTTTCTGTCACCCACGTGGCTGAAGGCGCCGGGGTAAGGGTGCGACACGGCCCTGACAAGGTCCCTGACCCGGGTGGCTGACCCGGTCCAGTCGATTTCACCGTCCTGAGGGCCCCGGCCGCCGTAGTAGGTTGCGACCGCGTGATCCTGTGGATACCGCGGCGCCGTGCCATCCAACAGACGGGGGAGGATGTCATCAAGCATCTTTGAAGTCGCGGTTGCCGCTTTTTCGTGAAGGGATTTCGCCGTGTCATCCATGGATATGATGATCCGTTCCTGACACACCATGTCGCCGTCGTCCGGACGGGGTGTCATGTAATGGAGGGTCACGCCGGTTTCCTTTTCACCATTGACGAGGGCCCAGTTGATCGGGGCCCTCCCCCGATACTTGGGGAGAAGGGAGCCGTGGAGATTCAGACACCCCTTGGGCGGGATGTCCAGTATCGGTGTTTGGATCAGATTGCGGTAGTAAAAGGAGAAGAGGATGTCAGGCCCAAGCTCCCCGATCTTCTTGACCCAGAGGGGATGATTGATGTCTTCGGGGGCATACACGGGGATGTTCCGGGATGCAGCCAGTTGCGCAACGGATTCAAACCAGATCTCTTCACCCGGGGCATCTTTGTGAGTAAATACCGAGGCAATCTCGAACCCGTGCCGCAGTAGGGCTTCAATGCCCCTGCATCCGATCGTGTGATAGGCTAAGACCA
>CAZACO010000342.1:0-3125 GCA_964483185.1 uncultured Desulfobacteraceae bacterium | reverse complement strand
TGCCGCAGTAGGGCTTCAATGCCCCTGCATCCGATCGTGTGATAGGCTAAGACCACTGCTTTCATATCCTATATCCTCCCTGCCCCGCTATTCCCTGTTTTCGAGGCCGCTCATTCCGACGATCTCTTCCACGAAGTATCTGGGGCGGGCCCTCACGTCATTGTATATCCGGCCGATGTATTCTCCGAGGAGGCCCATGCCGAGGAATTGGGCCCCGATAAAGATAAAAAGGATGGCAAAGAGGGTGAAAACGCCGGCAGCGGCCCAGTCAGGACCGTAAATCAATCTCATTGCAAAAAGAAACAGGCCGAAGCCCACCCCAAGGGCGGATATGAGAACGCCAAGCACATTCAGAAGCCTGAGCGGAAATGTGGTCATGCTGGTCAACAGATCGAACTGGAGATTGATGAGTTTCCAGAGCCCGTATTTCGAATCACCGGCAGGCCGTTTTGCATGGTGAACGTCTATCTCGGCGGTATGCGCGGCAAAGTTGTTGGCGAGCACGGGGATGAATGTGCTCCTTTCATGACACTGAAGCATGGCGTCGACGATCCGGTGATGATAGGCCCTGAGCATGCAGCCATAGTCATGCATGTCCACGCCGGTCGACATCTGCACGATCCTGTTGATCATATGGGAGGCCGCCCTCCTGAAAAACGTATCTCGCCGGTTCATCCTGACCGTGCCGACCACATCAAATCCTTCCTCGGCCTTGGCCACCAGCTTTGCAATTTCCTCCGGCGGGTTCTGGAGATCGGCATCCAGGGTCACCACGAGATCGCCCTTTGTCTCTGCAAATCCGGCCATAATGGCCGAGTGCTGGCCATAATTGCGGTTCAAGAGGAGCCCGACGACCTTCCCGGGGTGTTGCGCTGCCCCCTGTTGGATGATATGTCGTGATTGATCGGAACTCCCGTCATCCACAAGGATGATCTCGAAATCCCTCTTCATCCCCTGGCAGGTTTTCAGGCACCGATCGAGGAGCTCTTCAAGATTTTTCTCCTCGTTAAACACGGGAATGACGATGGAGATGCTGGATGCTGGATGCTGGATACCGGATTCTGGATGGGCTTCCACTATTCATCAAATCGCAAGAACTCGGAAGTTCTGCGCCCCCGCCTTATAACAAAATGATTCATGGCAAAATAATTAAGAAAATAAATTTTTTCTTTTTTGCGTTTCTTTGGCCTTTTTGCGGTTGCATCATCGTTGACTCAAAACGTCCTTGATGGCCTCCACCACATCATCCACATCTTCAGACGTCATGTCCGGGAAGAGGGGGAGGGAGCATATCCGGTCGGAATTCCATTCCGTGTTCGGCAGCATGCCGCGATGCATGCCGATCGATTCCCTGTAGTATCTCTGGAGATGCACGGCACGGAAATGGAGCCCTGTTCCGATATTCTGTTGTTTCAGCCGGGCCATGAAATCATCCCGGCTGAGCCCGGCCTTGTCCGTATCAAGGCGAACGATGAAGAGGTGCCAGGCATGCCGCGTGGTATCCGGCGGGATGGCAAGGGGCAGGATCTCATCAATATCGGAGAGCCGTTCCCGATATGTCATGGCGAGATCTTCCCTCTTCCTGTTGAATGTATCGACGCGGGCCAACTGTCCGAGACCCAGAACGGCGGCGATGTCCGTCATGTTATATTTATACCCGGGCTCCAATACCTCGGCCTGCGGGGCCCGGCCCTGGGTCTGGCGGTCATAGGCGTCTACCCCGAGCCCGTGAAATTTCAACCGGTTGACATGGTCTGCCAGTTGATCGTCATCGGTGCAAAACATCCCGCCTTCACCGGTGGTGATATTCTTGATCGGGTGAAAGGAGAAGATTGCCGTCCCTTCACATCCCACATGCCTGCCCGAATAGTGCGTCCCCAAGGCATGGGCAGCGTCTTCCACGAGCAACACATGGCTCCGCTCGGCGATCTGCTTCAGGGCCGCCATGTCAGCGGCAGCACCGGCAAAGTGCACCGGTACAATCAACCGGGTCCTGGGAGAAAGCGCGTTCTCTACCCGATCGGGAGAGATCATCAATGTGTCCCTGTCGATATCCGTAAATACCGGCGTAGCCCCTGCCAGGACGATCAGGTTTATGGTAGAGGCCCAGGTCATGGACGGCGTGATCACCTCATCGCCGGGCCCGATACCCAATCCCTTCAGGACAAGATGCATCCCGGCCGTGGCCGAGGCCAGGGCGATAGCCCTTGAACAACCGACATATCTGCAGAACGCGTCTTCAAACGCCGCCGTTTTGGGGCCGGTGGTAATCCATCCGGAACGGAGTACGTCTCCTACCGCAGTAATGTCCGCATCCGAAATGGATGGCCTCGAAAAGGGTAGAAATTCCGATCTCATCAGGCGCTCCGGGTAATCAGGAAGACCCCGATGCAGATGACCACGATCCCGGCCCAGCGCGTAGGACCCAGGGCCTCGTGGAAAAAGATCTGTCCGGCAAAGGCGGCCAGGATATAGCCCACGCTGAGGAGCGGATAGGCATAACTCACCTCCACTCTCGACAGGGCCATGAGCCAGACGATAACGCTGACGATGTAACACAAAAGTCCTGCAAATACAAATGGATTCAGAATCACCCGGGTTCCGATCGGCAGAATATTCTCCAGGGAAAAAGCAAAATGACCGATTGTGCGCATCCCCTGTTTGAGGGCAATCTGTGCAAAGGCGTTCAGAAACACCCCCAGAAGGATCAGGGGCAGATAGCGGTTCATTGTTGGTGCCTCCTCATAATCTGTGATCAACCATCCGGTACCTTCTCAAAACCTCCGGCAGCGGAATTCTTTAGAAACCCCTCTGCCTTCCGTTTAACATACAAGCGGCAGAGGACCCGGACTTACTGAGCTTCAGCATCACCCATTGTTTATAGTCAATAGTCAATCTTTGATCCTAAAGTCAAGGCCTCTTTGCATCAGGTAGACCTCTTCCACCTGATCCGCCACCCGGTCCCAGGTGTGCCGGAGGGCCGTGGTACGGGCGTTGTCCCCCATTTGTATGCGATGTTCCCGGTTCAGAATAAAGGCGATCCTGGCCCCAAGGGCGGCGGGTTCGGGGTTTTCATACAAGATGAACCATTGAACGCCATCTGTCAGAAGATACCTGTACCAGAC
>CAZACO010000341.1:0-5231 GCA_964483185.1 uncultured Desulfobacteraceae bacterium | reverse complement strand
TTATTGTCCTTGATCACCTGGGTCATGGTGTCCTGGGTATCCTGGGAGCAGGTATAGAGATTATCGGTCACATAGTCCACGTAGGGAAGACCTGCCGCATACTCCCGTACCGCATCCACATCGACCACGCCGGAAATATTGATCCCGCATTTGCATACAAAGACCCCTATGTGCGGACGTTCTCCGATGACATTTGTCTCGGGAATTATCTCCTTGGTTTTGGTGAGGGTATGCCTCGAGCTACTTAAGATCTCCCCTGCGGCGCAGGCGGCGGCACTGGCATCAATCACAGACTGGGGGATATCTTTGGGGTTCTGAAATGCGCCGCTGACAAATATCCCCTCCCGCGACGTGGTCACGGGTGCAAAGCTGGATGTCTTGCAGAAATTTCCTTCTGTTAACTCCACGCCAAGGGATCGGCTGAGGTCGATGAGTTCCGGGGGCGTTTCAAGGCCGACAGAAAGGACCACCAGGTCGAATGTCTCGGTCTTCAGCTGCCCGGCTTCGGTTGCAAACTGGATCTCCAGATCACCGGTCTCCGGGATCTCATCGATGGTGTGAATCCGGGACCGTACAAACTGCACCCCGTGCTTTTCTTTGGCATCCTCGTAAAATCTCTCAAAATCCTTGCCATAGGTCCGCATGTCCATATAGAAAAGGGTGCAGTCCAGATCCTTCCCCGCGTGTTCCTTGGCAATAACGGCTTCCTTGATGGCGTACATGCAGCAGACCGAGGAGCAGTAGGCCCGGTCGCATTTGTTCGTATCCCTGGAGCCGACGCATTGCAGCCAGGCGATCCGTTTCGGTTCTTTGTGGTCTGAAAGCCTTACCAGGTGACCCCCGTAGGGCCCCGAGGCGGAAAGGATCCTTTCAAACTGCATGGAGGTGACCACATTGGGAAACTTGCCAAGGCCGTAAAACTCCAGTCCCGATGGGTCATAGGGGGCAAAGCCGGGAGCGAGGATCACCGAACCTACGTTGATCTCTTCAATCCTTTCCTCGTCTTCATGTATAACGGCCTCGGCCTGGCAGACGTTTTCACACCCCTTGCAATCCATGGCCCCTGTAATTTTCAGGCAGTGCTCCGTGTCTCGCGTGGCCTTCAGGGGTACGGCCTGGGGATAGGGGATGTAGATCGCCTTTCTTTTGGCCAATTCCACGTCAAACTGGCTGGGGACCAGGATCGGACAGACATTGATTCTCTCAATGGCTTGTTCTTTGCAGGCCTCGATGCACTTCCAGCAGCCCGTGCAATTGAGGGTATTATAGATCGGTTTTTCGCAGTTGCATGCTTCGGCCTGTTCCCGGGAGCAGGTAATGCCGATAAAACGGAGCCGGTCGGTGGTTATCTCGCCTTTCTCCTCCAGCTCTCTGAGCGCTCTTACATCGCATCCTCTTACCACGGCCGCGATGCGCAGGTCGGGCCGGCGTTTGAGCATCAGCGCAATCGTCTTGGCGAATCTGTAGATCGGCTCGATCTCAATTCTGTCGAGCTCTTCGGGGTCCCGAAACAGGTATGGACCGACCTGACCCCACCTTTTCATGAGCCCAAGGACCCCGTCCCATCCCTCATTAAGGGCGTCCATCGCCTCCAGTCTGATCCTCTCTTTCATTGTTGTCTCCTGAATGAAATGCCCTGCGGATCTCCCTTTTCTTAGACGCTTCAGTGTCCGATACTTACGGCACAGACCTTAAAGCCCGGTATCTTTGCGATAGGGTCAAACGCCCTGTCGGTCAGCGTGTTGACAGGGCATTCGGAAAAATGAATCGGGATAAAGACCATCCCGGGATTGACCTCGGTGGATCGCTCCGCCTTGATGGAGATCTCTCCCCGGCGGGACCGCACGTTGACGGTGTCCCCTTCCTCGATGCCCAACTTGATAGCGTCTTCCGGGTGTATTTTCATATAACCCGTGGGGGCCTCCCTGTTCAGCCGATCGATCCTTCGCGTCATGCTTCCCCCGTGGAAATGGAAGGGGATCCTTCCGGTGCTGAGTATGAACGGGTACTCATTGTCCGGGAGTTCGGGCGGGGGTATATAATCGAGTGCGAAGAATTTTCCCTTTCCCCGGGGGAACCCTTCTTTATGAAGGAAAGGCGTCCCGGGATGATGTTCATCCGGGCATGGCCAGGGGAGCACCTCGCCCCTGTCAAGCCGTTCATAACTGATGCCGGCATAGGAGGGGGTCAAGGAGGCAATCTCCTTCATGATTTCTTCCGGCGAGGCGAAGTCGAATCCAGGGGCGCCCATCTCCTGCGCAAGTTCACAGATGATCTGCCAGTCAGGCCTTGATTCCCCGATCGGTTCGATGGCCTTTCGGACCCTTTGAACCCTTCGATCTGTATTGGTAAAGGTCCCTTCCTTTTCAGCGAATGAGGTTGCCGGAAGGATCACATGGGCCAGCCTTGCTGTTTCGGTCAAGAAGATATCCTGGACAACCAGCAGATCCAGGGTTCCCAGGGCCTCTTTGACGTGTTGGGTATCGGGATCGGACATCATCGGGTTTTCACCCACCACGATCATCCCTTTCAAAGCGCCTTCTTTGGCAGCATTCATCATCTCCACGATGGTCAGCCCCGGGGTTTCGGGCACCGGCATGCCCCACTTTTCCTGGAACAGGGCCCGTGCATCCGGATCTGTGACCGGTCTGTAGCCTGTCAGGACATTGGGCAAGGCCCCCATGTCACAGGCCCCCTGGACATTGTTTTGGCCCCTTAGCGGATTGACGCCTGTGGAAGGACGACCGATGTTCCCGGTTACCATGGCGAGATTGGCTACGGACTTGACGTTGTCCGTCCCTGTGGTGTGCTGGGTGATGCCCATGGCATAGAGGATCATGGCCCTTTGGGCCTGGCCGTAGAGGAGGGCTGCCTCCTCCAGGACCTCCCTGCTGACGCCGGTGATGTCACTGACCGTTTCGGGCGGGTAGGCCCGGACCTTTTCCTTCAGTTCCTCGAACCCCTCTGTCCTGTCCCTGATAAATGCCTCATCGATCAACCCCTTATTGATAAGGAGGTGAATCATGCCGTTGATGAGGGCCACATTGGTTCCAGGCTTCACCCGAACAAAAAGATCCGCGTATTCCGTGAGAGGTATCTTGCGTGGATCGATGACGATCAGTTTGGCCCCTTTTTCTCTGGCCCGCATGATCTTGCTGGCTATGATCGGATGTTGACCGGTTGTGTTGCTGCCGATGACAAGGATACAGTCCGCATCATCGATCTCGTCGATCGAGTTGGTCATGGCCCCGGCCCCGAACGCGGCGGCAAGACCTGCCACCGTGGACGAGTGTCAGAGGCGTGCGCAGTGATCGACGTTATTGGTCCCCAGAACGGCCCTTGCGAATTTCATGATCAGGTAGTTTTCTTCATTCGTGCACTTGGCGCTCGATAAAAGGGCAAGGGCGTCCGGACCGTTTTCCGCTTTGATTTTGGCGAGGCCTTCTGCAATCGTCCGGTAGGCTTCTGCCCAGCTCACCTCAGTGAAGTCGCCCTCTTTTCTGATCAGCGGCCGTGTAAGGCGATCCGGTTTTTGGACAAAACGATGGGCATTTCGACCCAGGATGCACAGCTCGCCTTCACTGATGGGGTGGCTCCTGCAGGGGAGGACATCGATGATCTCACCTTCATGGACCTGGAGATAGAAATTGCACCCGGTGCCGCAAAAGGGACATGTTGTCAGGACCATATCAAGCTGCATGGCGTATCCTCCTTGATGAGCCCTTTCTCCGGTTAACATCATCCAGAATGGCATTCCGGGCCTCCTTTTCGAGACCGGGAATCACCTCAAAGACTTTCTCTGGAGGGAGATATCGAACAAGGTCCTGCAGCGTCTTGAGAGGGATCTCGGCAGGGCAGGTCTGTTCACATTCACCGCACAGCACGCAGCTTTCCCCGACCCGGTAGGCCCTGATAAGGTGAAAGAGTGGATACGGGGGAGGCACCTGACCGCCTTCCACCCAGTCGGCAAGGTCTAATCCATCGGGCTCTGCAGGATAAACCGGACACATGTCGATGCATCCATAACACTTGATGCACTTGCGGAATTTATCCTGCCAGAATTTCTGTCGTGCGGCAGGGCCCATCCTCAGGACCTCCTGGAGGAGTGTCGGTTCGGCGACCTTCTCTTCAGACTGAATGGCCTGAAACCTTTCCTGGACGATGGTGGTCAGTGCATGCCTTTCCGGATTTTCTTCCATGCACGCCTTGGCACAATCACCGCACTGAATGCACCGTGCTTCGTCGATCCGGATTCGATCGACCCACAATCTCCCGTCAACCTCTTTTGGCGGGTGGTCTTCGTCCAAAAAAACCGTTGCGCAGTCTCCGCACCCGGTGCATTTATTGACATCGATGTATCTCGGCTTTTTGAGGAGCCTGACCTTCAGGTTCCCCTGTTTCCCCTCGATGCTTTCTACTGTGGCACAGGGATGGATTTGGATATTGATATGCCGGCCGACCTCGACCAGTTTGGGAGAGATAATTCACATGGCACAGTCATTGGTGGGAAAGGTTTTGTCCAACTGGGCCATGACCCCGCCGATAGAGGGGCTTTTTTCTACAAGATGCACATAGTATCCTGAGTCTGCCAAGTCCAGCGCCGACTGCATTCCTGCAATGCCGCCTCCCACAACCATGACCGCACCCTGAACCTTTTCAGCCATTTTTGTTCCCATGATTAAATACCTAACCCGGATAAACCGGAATGACGAATGAGAAGTTTATCCATTATCCGTTGAGCAATGAGTTGCACGATGCCGTTCCAATTGCCTCAACGTTTGAATGCGCAGATCAAAAATCTCCTCATCACATGAAAAACCCTTGTAGGTATAGAGGTATATATGAAGATTGTTTTCTCTTGTCAAGGAGTATTCTCTGAAAACATAGGAGAGAATTTTTGAAAATGATTGCTGATTTTTTGCCGAAGGGCTCGTAAATCGTGAGATGAAAAGCCCCATCTTTGAGAGTTGTTTCATAGCTGAGGATGCCCTATCAACCGGTAACGGTTTATCGGGACGATCGGCTATGACAATCCTGGGTAAGAAAAAGATCGAATCAGCGGGAGGTAAAGGTGTATCCTTACTTTTGTTGACCTTCGTTGCCTGTAATCGATTTTTTACTCCGGCACAACAATGTCAAGCCGTTTTATCTTGCGACGCAAGGTGTTTTTGTCAATGCCAAGTTCACGCGCCGTAGACATTTTTTTCCAATGGTTTCTATAAAGTGCCTGC
>CAZACO010000340.1:0-5233 GCA_964483185.1 uncultured Desulfobacteraceae bacterium | reverse complement strand
AAAACCAGGAGAAAGAGACCGTGATGGAACAAGAAATACATATAACACTTCGATTTCATCTTGCAACAGGTAAAGCGAATCTTAACGAAATTGTCTATGAGTTAAAAGAACTTAGAAACCCTCTGATGCTCAAGATATTGGAGCAAATTCTGAGGGGTTATGATGATCTCATTTCAGAACGTTTAAGCCAGACAAAGATTTACCCCAGCAAAGCGAGAAAAGGACTCGGACGGCATGTCAGGAAAGGAGGTCCTGAAGGCCGATTTTGTCGTGGTCGTAAAATACGTAAAAGGGGTTACCGTAGTAATCCCCGAATAATTTCCACGGTATTTGGCAAATTAAATTTACCTCTAAGAAGGGCAGAATGCTGCAATTGTGGCGCATTTTATTCTCCTCTATTAAGCGGCTTGAAAGTAGGCCGTTATGCCCGTAGGGAAACCAATTTTGAGCATGAGGTGATCGAATCAGTCATTGATACCAATTATAGAAGGCTCATTGATGGAAGATCCATCGACATATCATTAGGCGGTATCCATAATATCGTTATTGGCAGTGATATTGACGATACCTTTCAAGAGCCTGTATCCGTAGAAGACTTATCAGCCATAATGGCCGATGGCACAGGGGTCAAACAGCAAGAAGGTCGTAAAGGAGAGCTCAGAGCTGTTATAGGGATTACCAAAGCAGGCCGAGTCGACCCTCTTGGTTCCTTTACCAATACCACCTGGCCGGAGATAGAGCGTAATATCAAAGAACGTATTAAAGAAGCTGAAGCCTATAACATCCCCTTTATTTATGACGGAGAGCCAGGGCTTGACGATTTCTTAGCTGATGTCGCTGAAAGCCAACGTTGTACATGGCATGGCCCCAGAGGACTTTACCATTCCCTCTGGCAAGACGGATTAAAGAAAAAAGATAGCCAACCAGAAACCGACAAAATAAAGCAGTTAATAGGCATAGAACTTCCCGAAGGAGAATTCGAAATCCTCAAAGAAGAAGATAAGGAACCAGTAAAATCCAAATACGAAAGCAGCAAAACAGAAATCAAAGAACTCATAAAAGCCTTTCGTGAAAAGGGTTATAAAAATGGGGCATCCTATCTTGAAAACATCTCAGATCGGTTATTTACCAACATAGAAATTTGGTTGAAAACTGGTGTAATCGCTCCAAAGACGACTTCTCTACTTGAACGCCTGTTTAGGGAAGTCGGTCGACGACTTAAGAGAATAGCCTGGGGATGGTCTGATACGGCGGTAACAAACATCTCAAAAATGATCATGATCAGACAATACTCCAGAGATAAATGGGAACAATATTGGAAAGACAAACTTGGGATCAAAGGCTATTTCGACATTGAGATTATGTCGGTTAAACTGTCCCCATGTACACACTTTTGAACGTTACCAATAGATTGGATGTTCCTTGACTGTTCGGCTCTGTAAGACCTACAGTCGGCTTACCTCCTTCCCTCCTTGAAATGTTAACCCTATGGTTGCACAAACAAAACGCCGAGAATGGGTAAAGAACAATAATTCAAAACAGTTATATCATCTTCGGGCCATATCCTGGAAATCACTGTGTTTGCAATCCTTGGGAAAATACTTTTTCGGTTTATTGTTTGCCCTCCTGGAAAGCCGTTGAATACTCCATCTCCTTCGTTGCCAAGGGTTCGACGGCCCCGCCTGGCGGGGCAGCTTCACCCACGACACCTTAGATCTGCGGCATCCTCGACTTTTGCAACGTTGGGGTTAAGACATACATTAATAAGAAAAAGGCCACATCTTGAAAAATTTCTTTATTCTCTGCCAGATGGCGAACAGCCCTCCAGGCTCAAAGATCAGGAACAGGATGATCAGTGCCCCATAGATAGCAACACGGACCTGATCGGTAAACTCAAAACCGGTCAGCCCGAAGCTGTCTCTGATGAATCCCAGGAAAAACTTCAGCAATTCAGGGACAATGGTCATGAACAGTGCTCCCAGAATGGAACCGGCTATACTCCCAAGGCCCCCCACGATGATCATGCCGATGTATTCAACGGATAGAAAAAGATTGAAGTACTCGGGATTGACGTGGGTCATAGAGTATGCCAGAAGGCTTCCGCAGATGCCCGCGTAGAAAGAACTAATACCGAATGCAAGGACCTTGTAGTAGGTAAGGTTCACACCGATGATGCTGGCGGCAATGTCCCTGTCTCTTATGGCCACAAAGGCCCTTCCTATCTTCATCCTGGTAAGGTTCTTCGCGCCCAGGGCAAGGATAATGACTACCGCCAGTATGAAGTAATAGAATCGCGTATAATTATCGAACTGAAACCCCAGTATGGAGAGTGGCGGGACCGCCATCCCCATGGGGCCATTGGTCAGGCCTATCCAGTGGAAAAGGATGTATTCAACGATCACGCCGAATGACATGGTGGCCATTGCCAGGTAGAGACCCCTCAGTCTGAGGCAGGGAACCCCTATTATCACACCCGTGATTCCTGCGATTACTCCCGACAGGAGGATAAGGCATAGAGACGGAAGGGCAATCCAGTTCCCAACGATCGTCGTCGTATAGGCACCGATGGCTATGAAGGCCGCATGTCCGATGGAGATCTGACCCGTGTAACCGATAAGAATGTTCAGGCCGATGGCTCCGATGATGCATATGCCCGAAATATTGAGGATGTACAGGGCGTAGCGATCAGCGATGACTGGGGCCAGTAGTATGACTGTCAGAAGCAGGGCAAACCAGAACTTTATCCAGATAGTCCTGAATAAAGAGATGTCCTCCTGATAAGTCTCAACGAACGTTCTGCTTCTTACAACCATGCCTTTAAACCTTCTCGATCTCCTCGGTGCCAAAAAAGCCGTAGGGTTTGATGATCAGGATGACGAATAGGAGGATGTAGACCGAAATCTCCTTTATCCCTCCGATATAGACCTCGAGGTAGCCTCCGACCAGGTTTTCGACCACCCCTATGACGAGTCCCCCCAGCAGTGCTCCGCCCAGGCTGTCCAGACCCCCGAGAATGATTGCCGGAAAGGCCTTGATGGCCACCATGCTGAGATTGGTGTTCATGACGTGTACATTGGAAAGCAGGACGCCTGCCAGGGACGCGGTCACGGCGGCAATGAGCCAGGTCAGGGAAAACATACGCTTGACATTGACACCTATGATGAAGGCGTTAATCTGATTCTCTGCAGCGGCGCGCATAGAGATCCCTATGCTGGAATACCTGAAGACCATGATAAGCATACAGACGACCCCGCAAGACACCAAGATAGTCCACATATGGGCATGGGATATCACGATTTCATGAATGACGATCGGTTCCTCGCTGAAGGGCGAAGGGAATACCTCGTTGCCGTAGCCGAACACCATTCCGGTAGAGGTACGCAGGAGAATGCTCAGGCCCAGCGTTATCATAACGGCCGCAAACACGGGCTGCCCGATCATGGGCCTGAATATGAGTCGTTCCAGGACGATGCCCATGAGGGCCGAGAAGAGAAGGGTGACGATAAAGGCCGTTGTGAAACTGAAGTGGAATCTCGAGATGAGCACCATGCAGAGATAGGCGCCGATCATCATTATCTCGCCATGGGCGAAATTGAGGATTTTAGTGGACTTGTAGATAATTACAAAGCCGATCCCGATGATGGCATAAATGCTGCCCACCGATAGGCCGCTTACCACGAGCTGAAGAAAATAGATCAAATCGCTTTCCATTCAGGTAACCTTACCTCAATACATAGGTTCTATGATGTCTCTGTACTTCTTTTCGATGATCTGTCTTTTTACTTTCATGGTGGCGGTTACTTCACCATCATCCTGATCCAGTTCCTTGTCCAGAAGGGCACATTTTTTGATGGCTTCCACCCTGGCGAGATTCTTGTTGACCTCGGTGATCTCCCGGTCTATGAGTTCTCGAACCCTGGAATTCCCCACAAGGCTTTTGTAATTGGTAAATGGGATATTCTCCTTCTGCGCCCAATTGGCCACGTTTTCGTAATCAACCTGAATCAGTGCGGTGAGATATTTTCTTCCCTCGCCTATGACAATGGCTTCATTGATGAACGGGCTGAATTTCAAGCGGTTCTCGATTTCTGAAGGTGCAATGTTCTTGCCCGCCGCGTTGATGATGATTTCCTTTTTTCGGTCAACGATAAAAAGGTCTCCATCTTCATCCAGCTTTCCCACGTCCCCCGTGAAAAGCCAGCCGTCCTTGAGCACGCGATCCGAGCCTTCAGGGTCGTTATGGTAGCCTTCAAACACCAGCCCGCCTCTGATCAGGATCTCACCGTCGTCCGCGAGCCTGAAGTCAATTCCGGGTACCGGCCTTCCCACCGAACCCAGTTTCAACCCCTCACCCTCAGGCATGCTGATGACGCCTGTGGATTCGGTACAGCCGTAAGCCTCCTTGACCCTGATTCCCAGAGACCTGAAAAATCTCATAATGTCTTTTGAAAGGGGGGCTGCTCCGGATACGCATTCCCTGACCTCAAGAAGACCTATCCTGTTCCTCAGGGGCCTGAACACGAGGAGATATGCGATCATAAATAGAACACGGTACAAGAGTCCGACCTTACCGCCGGAAAGCCTTATGTCGGCGACCTTCCCGCCTATCGGCATGCAGAGGTTATATGCCCATCGCTTGATCGGGTTGGCGTCCTGGATCTTGATGGTAATGGTGGAATGCATCTTCTCCAGCATGCGGGGAACCGTGAGAAAGATGGAGGGTGAAATCTCGATCATGTCCGCCTGCATGGTAGCCACGCTCTCGGCAAAATTGATTGTACAGCCGACCTTCATGGGAAGAAAAAGGGAAAACATCCTTTCGGCCACGTGGCAGAGGGGCAGGGCGGATACAAGGGAATCCTCTCTGGTGATGGGAAGAACCTGAAGAAAGCCATGCTGAACCGCCGTGATGTTCCTGTGGGAAAGCATGGCGCCCTTGGGAGGGCCCGTGGTTCCGGAAGTGTAAACGATGATGGCGATATCGGTCGCTTTCGTCTCGGCTATGATGCCGGTAAACAGGTCGGGATCCTTCTGCCTTATCCTTTTGCCGACCTCCTCGACCTCCTCATAGCTGATGATCATAGGATCCGTGTACTTTCTGATCCCCTTCATGTCTATGACGATGATTCTTTTGAGAAGAGGAAGATCGGCCTGCACCTCCAACACCTTGTCCAGCTGTTCCTGGTCCTTGACCACGACAAATTTCGATTCTGAATTCTCAAGGATGTATTTT
>CAZACO010000339.1:0-5249 GCA_964483185.1 uncultured Desulfobacteraceae bacterium | reverse complement strand
CATAGCATAACCGGGACCATCACCTTAGATGATGGTTTAAGGGGACTAATTAATGGATGGGCACCAACGATAGACAAGGAGGCATGGCATGGGGGGTAGAGTTAGAATTTTGGTGAAATGTCCTACCTGCAAGGCGTCTCTGATGAATCCGGATGTTCAGGTCGATGATCTCCCCTCGATCCATCTTGGGGCCAAGGTCGTTGAAAAAACAGGAAATATCTATCTGAGCCAGATTTACGGCAGTTTCAATAAGAAATTTGAGAATGTGGATGATATCTTAGACTCTATCGCCCTTTTTTTCTGTCCTCACTGTCACAACCCGTTTCCGGCGCAACAGATATGCGATTGCGGGGCCCCGATGATCGATCTGAGTTTGGAGGTGGGTGGCGTCATCAAAATCGGCACCCGCAACGGATGTGAGCATCACACCCTACGGTTTGTGGAAATAGACGATATCTTTTCGCTGTTTCACGATCAGGATAGATCAGGTCTGTCCTGAGTAAACCGCTGCCCCACCATCTGAAGAGGCATTTGCCCGATCGTTCATAGGTCATGTCGAACCATGGGCGGAGACACGTGATCCGCCATGTCAATGGGGAGGACTGGGGTAACCGGACTATGGTAGAGATTCTTTGCTCAAGTGTATTATTTTTTCCTCGGCCTCCGCCAGCTTTCGCTTCAACTCCAGTTTTTCAAGGCACGACGATACCCGCTTCCAGAGTTTCGGCATACCACAAGGCTTCAACACGAATTCATCCGCTTCTATGAGCGCGGGTTCATCTTCATCCGTAACCCCCTCCTTGCATGCGAGGAGGATGACCATGATCTCAGGATCGATCTCCTTCGCCTTCCTCATGACGGTGAATCCCGACGCAATGTCAATGACAAGATCGATGAGCACGGCATCAAAAGACCGTCGGCCCAGTAGCTGGATGGCCTCATTTCCGCTGGATACCGTCTTCACCGAGCATCCCCTGTCTACAAGAGTCCAGCCGATAACCTTCAGCATGTGCGGGTCGTCATAAGCCAGCAAGATATCAAACTGTCGCATTTTTTACCCCCGACGCAACCGTATAGCCTTCCGGCATCATTGATTTTGCGCAAGCCCTAATGTTTCATTCGGTGCAACGGCTTCGGTCATCATTCTTTTCTTTCCAATGTCCTCTCAGATTTCATCCATGAGTTTCTCAAAGCTCCACGGTGAAGGCATCCGTTTCTTCATTCCACGTGGCGACCACATAGTAGATGAGCATGATCACGGTCACCATGATAATGCTCCATTTGTAGGTCATCAGATGCGGCAGGAAAACCCGTTGTCCCATCATGCTCTTGAGAAATGGCGACACATTGATCCATCCCTTGAATAAAGACGTGGAAAGAGAAAAGCATATCACGGCGAGCATCAGCTTCACGTGACCTTCTCCGGCCCGCCAGACCGACCCGCTCCCACATCCGCCTGCCACCACCATACCAAAACCGAAAATAATGCCCCCTGCCAAAGCACCGAACCAGAACGCCTGGGCCACATACACCTCCTCGCCCCGCAACCCGGTCCATTTCAGAGCAGCAAAACCGATCATGCTGATGATGATACTGATTGCAATGGAACGGGGCACCTCCCCATCACCGGTCATGAAGGGATCTCTGAAACCCCGGACAAAACAGAATCGCGTTCTCTGGATAATGATCCCAAACGCGACGCCGCAAAGCAACAGACCCCCTATCCGTGTAAGAGCCCCTCTGCTGTAAATCCAGAAGCAGATGGTGGCGGCAAGGATGATGGCCGCACCCAGATAGGGCTCCACATTCACCCATTTGAACCCTCCCTCACGGTGATCCGGGTGGCTCCCAGATGTTGATCGGGTCGGCAGATGCTCCAACTCCCAATACAAATAACGAAGCCCCAGGTAGGCCCCGAAAATCAAGCCGACCATCATGGCGATACCGCTAAACGACAAGGCGCTTATGGAAGAGAAAAATCCACCCACGTTGCACCCACCTGCCATGGCCGCTCCCACGCCCATGAATGTCCCGCCCCCAATGCCTTTTATCAATTCGAACCAGGGTCCCGTGCGGATGGAAAATTGTTTGGACATAAGGGCGGAACCAAAGGCGCCCCAGAGTAATCCCAACGTCAACACAGAACTGGTTGAAAGTAACGGCGAAACCGGCTTCTGCTGATATGCCCCCACAAGATAGAAAAACCAGTCACCCCAGTTCTTCAACCCCCCGGCAACGCCCCAGGGCCTGGCCCAGGCGAAGGTGATGACACTCATAATACCGATAAGAAGCCCCCCGAGCCAAATGGGCCAGTTTTCATAGAATATGGTTTGATATCCCCGCTTGAAAATTCCCCAAAAAACAGTGGTTGTCTTTTCTTCATCCATAACGACGCCCCGTCATCCTATCAACCTCCATCCTCGTCCTCTTCAAGAACGGGCTTATGTTCCATTGTAGATATATCAACCCCGGTGGCCGGTAGACCGGTTGGTCTCCAGCTGGGCACGCCTCCTATCCGTTTGGCCCGCTTTTCGGGGATAGACCTCTGCGTCCAGATATCTCACTACCCGGTGCCGATTCCCTGAAACGACCCGAAAGTCAAATGATTTAAACCATTGGACGATGTGGTGATCCCAAGGTAATCAATCTTTATTTACAAATTTGATGCATTCGTAAAAAGTCAAAATCTCGCGCAAAGCTCGCAAAGTTAACTTGTTAATATTAAAAGATGTTTCTTGGCGTCTTTGCGAGAAAGCATACTTTTTACGGGACCATCAAATTTAATGTAAGGAAAGAGGGATGCGGTGTCAACAGCAAAATATTCCCTCCACATCGACGTCCTACCCGAGCTTGACAGAACGAACCATGAAAAACCGCTGAACGCTCCCCCTCCAGTGGGGATGCCTACATCTGCTTGAAAAGATGCATGTAGGACTGGCTCACGGTGAGGGAATCGGGGAGGTTTTTGAGCCGGATCACCCCGCGGCCGGTCAGGGACCGGCTGACATTGGCGATGCAGGTGACGTTGACCACGGTTCCCCGGTGGATCTGCCAGAAGACGTGGGGATCCAACTCCCTTGACAATTCCCTGATCGATTTTCTGATGAGGTACTCGTCTGTCTCTGTGCGCACAACGGTATATTTGTCGCTGGCCTTGAAATAGCAGATCTCTTCTACGGGGATGAGGCGAACGCTGTCCCTCTGCTGGACCCGCACCCATCGAAGGCGGCGGCTCTCCTCTTTTTGCGTCAGTCCGGCCAGGATCCGCTCAACGCCTTTCAGGGTATCGAGAGAGGAGGGGCCTGAAACGGAGAGGGTGCGCTTCAATCGACTGACGGTTTTGGCCAGCCGTTCACGGGTGACCGGTTTCAACACGTAATCGATGGCCTCATTCTCAAAGGCCTCTACGGCGTATCGATCGTAGGCGGTGATAAAGACCACCCGGCACGATCCGGTCATCCTTTGGGCCACCTCCATCCCGGAGAGGCCGGGCATACGGATATCAAGAAATGCGATGTCTGGTTGATGACGGGCGATGAGATCGAGGGCCTCCTCTCCGTTCGGCGCCTCACCCACGATCTGCAGATCGGGCCAGATTTCTTGAAGCCGCGCGCAAAGGTGCTTCCGCAACTCCTTTTCGTCCTCAGCGATAATGGCCGTTGTCTTTGGCATGGGGGATCTCGATCGTGGCTTTCAGCCCGTTGGGGCGGTTTTCTTCCAGAAGCAGCATCCCTTTCTCCCCATACAGGGAGCGCAGGCGGTCCCGGATATTGGCGAGTCCGAAACCGGCATCGCCGGTTTCGTCGAGCCCCTTTCCCGTATCTGTCACCGTTATCCTGATCCTGCCATTTTCCCGCCCCGCGGTGATGACGATCTCCCCACCGTCCGGAGAGGGTTCCAGGCCGTGTTTCACGGCGTTTTCTACCAGTGGTTGCAGCAGCATGGGAGGAATGGACGCTCCTTTCAGATCGTCCTCTACCTGGAAACGGTATCTCAGACGGTCTCCCATCCGGATTTTATAGATATCCAGATAGGCGCGGGCCATCTCTATCTCCTGACCGATAGTGGTGCTCTCCGCCCTGGTTTTTGAAAGAGACACCCGCAGATAGTGGGTCAGATCCGTCAGCATGCGCCTGGCGTTTTTCGGGTCCGTATCCACCAGACTCACTATTGTGGAGAGGCTGTTAAAGAGAAAGTGGGGCTCGATCTGGGCCTGAAGCAGCTTGAGATGGGTCTCGATGGCACTCTTTTCGCTGTCCAGGCGCTTGATCCGTTCTTCCTGTATTTGCGCCTGGGTTTGAGTGATCCTTTCCTGGGAGAAGAAGAAATAGGTGATGACGGCGCCGAACAGAATGCCGATGCCGACCAGTTGAAAAAGGAGGACCGGTCTCCCCTGAAAGACGGTGACCATGGGAAACCCCGCGATGAAGACCGCCAGCAGGGAACCGAAGACGGCGCCAACGGTCATGGAGATGAGGATCATGAAAAAGTGGCTGAGCGCGGAGCGCTTTTTTAGAAAAAGATGGCCGGTGAGAATCGAGGCACATATGGATAGCCCGATGCATTGGGCGAAGATGAAATTGACGGCAAACCCTTTTCCATACTCAAGGGTTGTGAGAAACAGGGCAATAATCGTATTGAACAGGGCGGTGAGCAAAAGCGATTTAAAGACGTGCCTTCGGTCGATGACCATGCCGTCCATGTCGATATGGGTAAACACGGGAGCCTCTTTTCGAACCTCGTTAAACGGGTGCGGATCGGCCTTATCAGATGCCCTTTATGGGTTCAGGGAGTCAGGGCTCAGTGGTTGGATTCCAGCCACGTTCGAAACCAGGGCCCGTACTCATCCTCTTATTATACACGGCAGCATCAGATTAGGAAAGGGAGATATCGTTTCGTCTTCTCCTGATAGGTGCGGTAGGGATCGCCGAACTTTGCCAGATTTTCCTTTTCTTCCACCCTGGATGCCAGGAAGAGAAACAGGAGCGTCATAAAACATGCCAGCGCAGCGAACCCAGTCACATCCTTTATCAGGATACCTATTGCGAGGAGCATGAGGCTGGCAAAAAGCGGATGGCGAATATGGCGAAAAATCCCCCGATCTATCAGTCGGGTGGTATCTTCCCAGTCTTTGACCGCATTCCCATGCTTCTTCAGTGCCCGGAACCCGGACATCGCCATCAGAGCAGAGGCGACCAGGAGGATCGCTGAAGGGATCCACTGCCCGGCAAATCCTTCTCCCCAACGGA
>CAZACO010000338.1:0-5251 GCA_964483185.1 uncultured Desulfobacteraceae bacterium | reverse complement strand
TTGCGGCCACTATATCCGCAATGCCCGGCCGTGTACATGGTCTTGTCCATTTTGCAGAGCGGAAGTATTGACAAACCCGTAGATGGCGGAATAATGACGAAAAGGCCGCCGGACGACCATCAGGAATGGGCCGGAGACCGATCAACATCAGGGGAGAGGTAGGGCATGGAATCCAAAGCACGCATTGCCGCGATCGGAACGTATGTTCCGCCGCGCGTTCTCACCAATCACGAGCTGGCCACCATGGTCGAAACCTCCGACGATTGGATCGTACAACGGACGGGGATTCGAGAGCGCCGCATCGCCGCCGCTGATGTGTACGCTTCCGACCTGGGCACGCTGGCCGTGACAGACCTGGTCCGCCGCCACCCGGGATGCCTGGAGCGGGTGGACTTCCTGATCGCCGCCACTTTTACGGCCGATTTCCTCACCCCGGCCACGGCGGCGGTGATTCACGGGCGCGTGGGATTGCCCTCCTCGGTCGGTACGTACGATCTCAACGCCGCCTGCGCCGGATTCGCCCACGCGCTCGTGGTGGCGAACGCGTACGTCACCGCCGGCGTCTGCCGCAAGGTACTGGTGGTGGCTACCGAAGCCCTGTCCAAAATCACCGATTATTCCGACCGCGCCACCTGTGTCCTGTTCGGGGACGGAGCAGTGGCCCTGATTATTGAACGCGAAGAAAATGAACCGGCGTTCCTGGGTTGTTCTTTCGGCACTGACGGCGCCAATGCGGATAAATTATACACCACCAGCCTCTCCACGCAGTGCAATGGTCAACAACTACCCATCAAGGGATATTTTTGGCAGGACGGCCGGGCCGTCTACAATTACACCATCAAAGTCATCCCCGAAGCCGTGCGCGCACTGTGCCGGAACGCGGAATTGGAATTAAGCGACATCGACTGGTTCGTTCCCCACAGCGCCAACCTGCGGATCATTCAATCCATCTGTGAAAAACTTCCCTTTCCCTTTGAAAAAACCCTGACCTCGGTCGAGCAATTCGGCAACACATCCTCCGCCTCGATTCCCCTGGCCCTCTGGCTGGGCTTGGAGCAGGGAAAATTGAAGAAAGGCGATCGAGTGGCTTTGTGCGGGTTTGGAGGAGGTTTGAACCACGCCGGAGTGATCGTACGCTGGTAGATACCCGCCGGCCGTCATCCGGACGACACGCTTTCCCGTACAAGTCCGCTTTCCATCCGGTGGCTGTAGCGGCTTGATAAAAACTTGAAATACCTTTATATTGGAGACATCCGGAACAGCGCAAAAAGCGGGTTTGTCTGGTCCGGGAACCCCAACAAATATCCCGATTCGGTTTTCGAAAAAGTGCCAGACGCTATTTTTCCGACAACCGGCAATACCTTTAAAGAAAGAGGACGCACATGCCTAGAAAAACGGTAACCATAGACGGCAACACGGCGGCCGCCTACGTGGCTCACGCCACCAACGAGGTCGTAGCCATCTATCCCATCACGCCCTCCTCCGTCATGGGGGAGATCGCCGACGAATACTCGGCCAAGGGTAAAAAGAACATCTGGGGGTCCATCCCCTCGGTCGTGGAAATGCAGTCGGAAGCCGGCGCCGCCGGCGCCGTTCACGGGGCGCTGACGTCAGGCGCGCTCACCACCACCTTCACCGCCTCCCAGGGGCTCCTGCTCATGATCCCCAACATGTTCAAGATCGCGGGCGAACTCACCCCCACGGTCTTCCACATCGCCGCGCGCTCCGTGGCCGCCCAGGCCCTTTCCATTTTCGGCGATCACTCAGACGTCATGGCCGCCCGTTCCACGGGTTTCGCCCTACTGGCCGCCAATTCGGTGCAGGAAGTCATGGACTTCGCGCTTATCACACAGGCCGCGGCCTTGGAATCCAAGGTTCCCTTCCTCCACTTCTTTGACGGGTTCCGCACCTCTCACGAGGTACAGAAAATCGAGGAAATCACGTTTGACGACATGAAAGCCGTTATCGACCAGAAGGCCGTCACCGAGCACCGCCGCCGCGCCCTCAACCCGGAACGCCCCACCATCCGCGGCACCTCGCAGAATCCTGACGTTTTTTTCGCGGCCAGGGAAACGGTGAATAAATATTATGCTGCCGCACCCGCCATCGTGCAGAAGGTCATGGACCGTTTCGCCAAGGTGGTGGGACGCCAGTACCGGCTTTTCGATTACGTGGGCGCGCCGGACGCCGAACGCATCGTCATTCTTATGGGTTCGGGCGCCGGCACCATGGACGAAGTTGTCGGATACCTTAACGCCAAAGGCGAAAAAGTGGGCGTACTCAAGGTGCGCCTCTTCCGGCCCTTTTCCATTAAGCATTTCATCGACGCCATACCCTCCTCGGTTAAAGCCATCGCCGTGTTGGACCGAACCAAGGAACCCGGCGCCTTGGGCGAGCCCCTGTATGAAGACGTACGCACCGCCATCGGCGAGGCCATGTCCGCGGGCGATCCCAAATTTAAGACCTACCCCAAGGTGGTGGGCGGTCGCTACGGCCTGGGCTCCGCTGAGTTCACCGGCGCCATGGCCAAGGCCGTGCTGGACAACCTGAAAACCGACAAACCCAAAAACCACTTTACCGTGGGCATCAACGACGACGTCACCGGCTCCAGTCTGACCTGGGAACCGTCCTTCTCTTCGGAGAACGAGGGCGTGCACCGCGGCCTCTTCTACGGTCTGGCCTCGGACGGCACGGTCAGTGCCAATAAAAACTCCATCAAGATCATCGGCGACAATACGGACAACTACGCGCAGGGTTATTTCGTCTACGACTCCAAAAAAGCCGGGACCATGACCACCTCCCACCTGCGCTTCGGCAAGAAGCCCATCCAGAGTTCCTACCTCGTGAACAGCGCCAAATTCATCGCCTGCCACAAGTTCTCTTTCCTGGAACAGTGCGACATGCTGGCCGACGCCGAACAGGGCGGCGTTTTTCTGCTCAATTCGCCCTATAAAAAAGAAGAAGTCTGGCGACACATGCCCGGGGAAGTGCAAAAGCAGATCATCGGCAAGAAACTTAATTTCTACGTCATCGACGCCACCGAGATCGCGGAAAAGACCGGTATGGGCAACCGCATCAACACCATCATGCAGACGGCGTTCTTCGTTATCTCAGGCATTCTGGATGAAAAAGCCGCCCTCGACCTAATCAAGAAGGCGGCGGAAAAGACCTACGGCGCCAAAGGACCGGACGTGGTGAAAAAGAATATCGATGCCATCGACGCCACCAAAGCCAACCTTTTCAAGGTTGAGTACCCGTCCCATGCCGATTCCAAGCTGCACATGCATCCGCCGGTCAGTCCGAACTCCCCTGAATTCGTGAAGACGGTGACGGCCGAAATCATCGCCCGGCGCGGCGACAAACTGCCCGTCTCCAAACTGCCCGAGGACGGCACCTATCCGGTGGGCACCACCAAGTACGAAAAACGCAACATCGCCGAACAGATACCGGTCTGGGATCCGGAAACCTGCATCCAGTGCGGTGAATGCTCCATGGTCTGCCCGCACGCGGTCATCCGCATGAAGATCTACGATCCGGCGGTACTTTCCAAGAAACCGGCCACCTTCAAATCCGCGCCCGCGCGCGGCAAGGAATTTGAAGGTAAATCCGCCACCATCCAGGTGGCGCCGGAGGACTGCACGGGCTGCGGCGCCTGCGTCAACACATGTCCCGCCTACAAGAAGGTGAACGGAGAGAAGACGGACCGCAAAGCCATCAACATGGAACCGCAGATCCCCCTGCGCGAGAAGGAAGCGGAAAACTTCGCCTTCTTTCTCACCATCCCCGACATGGATCCGGCCCAGGTCAAACGGGCCACCATCAAGGGCTCCCAGCTGCTGGTCCCCATGTTCGAGTTCTCCGGAGCCTGCCAGGGCTGCGGAGAAACGCCCTACGTCAAGCTGATGAGCCAGCTCTTCGGCGACCGGGCGATCATCGCCAACGCCACGGGCTGTTCCTCCATCTACGGCGGCAACCTGCCCACCACCCCCTACACCACCCGCGGCGACGGACGCGGACCGGCCTGGTCCAACTCGCTCTTTGAGGACGCGGCCGAGTTCGGGTTCGGCATGCGGCTCACCTCGGATAAACTCGCGGAATATGCCCGCGAGCTGCTGGACGAAATGGCCGGCCGGGACGCCAAAAACAAGGCCCTCTACGATTCGATCAAAGCCAATCCCCAGAAGGAACAGGCGGAAATCGAAACGCAGCGCTCCCAGGTGGCGGACCTCAAAAAAATCCTGGAAAAGGATTCCTCCGAATCCGCCCAAGCCCTGCTCTCCGTGTCCGACTACCTGATCAAACGGTCGGTCTGGATCGTGGGCGGCGACGGATGGGCCTACGACATCGGCTACGGCGGTTTGGATCACGTCATCGCCTCGGGCAAGAATGTCAATCTTCTTGTGCTGGATACGGAGGTCTACTCCAATACCGGCGGCCAGATGTCCAAGGCCACGCCCATCGGAGCGGTGGCCAAGTTCGCGGCCGGCGGAAAACCCATCGCCAAGAAGGACCTGGGAATGATGGCCGTCAACTACGGCTACGTGTACGTGGCCCGGGTGGCCATGGGCGCCAACAAAATCCAGACGCTCAAGGCCTTCATCGAGGCCGACGCCTACGACGGGCCCTCTATTATCATCGCCTACTCGCACTGCATCAACCAGGGTCTCAATATGACCAAGGGCATGGACCAGCAGAAGCTGGCCGTGGAATCCGGCATGTGGCCGCTCTTCCGGTATAATCCCGAATTGACCGCCCAGGGACAGAATCCCTTCAAGCTGGAATCCAAGGAGCCGTCAGTGGACATTGCGGATTACATGTACAACGAGATACGTTTCCGGTCCCTTAAGCAAAAGGACCCGGACCGGGCCTCGGACCTGTTGAATAAATCCCGCACCGAAGTCAAATCACGGTATGCCTTCTATAAGTACCTGGCTGAACGTCCGGTCTCCTGATCACTCAGAGTAATAAAAAACCCGCCCCGGCCATGCCGGAGGCGGGCTTTTTTTACGTCAGGCAATGTCTCCCCGAATTCCCAAGTTCTAAATCATTATTTTCCCTAGAAACGTAAACCGGCCCACCCAGCCTTTTCCCGTATTAAAAGGATAAAAATCGTAAGCGATCTCCCAGGGAGTTAATCCCATTTTCAAACTGATGCCCAGACGAAAGCCCACGCTCCAGGTCGCCCGGGCGCGTTCTACCTTCACGGCGGCCAAGGACACGGCCATCCCCCCAACGGTAACGCTTACCTTTT